>CASEPS010000050.1 GCA_949289855.1 uncultured Erysipelotrichaceae bacterium | reverse complement strand
CTTCATAATCCGCTGTTCTTTGTTCTTGATGCGTTTGACAGCTTTTATATGCTTTGCCTTCTGAAGCTTCTTTCTGAGTGTTTTAAAGTGACGGCGCATGTATTTGTTTTTGCGTCCATTGCCATAGAACTTCACACTGCCATCAGAACTGTAGGAAACAGCAGGACACTTGATGCCAAGGTCTACACCCATGACATTACCTCCATCAGACTGTTCTGGTTCAACAGCTTCATAAACGATCTGGGCAACAATCTTGTTGCCTTTAACGACGCCTTTAAAGACAATACGCATAGTTCCAAGCTTTGCATTGGAAAAGATCTGTTTCTGTTTGTCAGTCATGGAAGTACTGACAGAGATACGCTTTGATTTACCATCAACCAGTACAGGAAAACAGATGTAGTCACCATCAATCTTAAAATTCTGATTATTCACAAAACAACATGGTTTTCTTTTTCTTCTCTGCCTTCTTTTTCAGAAGCTTGGCTTTTCGTACAGCCTTGTTGTATTTGTTTACAACAGATTTTGCATCACGGATACACTGGTTCTTCATAGCAGAAGGAAGATCAGCCATTACATCTGCAGCAGTGTATTTAGTGATGGAAGTACCATTCACAGAAAGAGACACAAGCCTGTTAACGGTATGGATGTATTCATGCATCGTTCCGACTAAAATATCTTTTTGTTCCTTAGACAGATAGAGTTTTACTGTTTCTGACAACTTCATACTGGATACCTCAAAGATACAGAGAATTACTACAATCAAATGAACATCAATATCCAGAGCGTTGATAAAAGAGAATAGCGTTAATAAAAAACATTGATGTCTGAGCAAAGCGTTGATAAAAGAGAATAGCGTTAATAAAAAACATTGATGTCTGAGCAATATTTCTTTATGCATAAAGTATACTATATTACTCTATATTATTCAATACTGTTTTATACCAAAATAAAAGAAAATTATTATATTAGAGCCGGGAATCTCCTTATATCCCCATAGCTGAAGCAAGGGGCTTTACGGAGTTTCTTTGGTAATAAGAACCTCATAAGAAAATCCCACTCCTGAAACTTTACCGGGTTACTTGAGTGGGATTTCATTCAATACCAGCAAACCACTTTGTGGGCGGTTGCTCTTTGTTCATCTATAGTATAGCAACAGGATTCTTTGTGTTCAATATCAGAATTGCATTCCTGAAAATAGAAATGCACCAGCGAGGGGGTGCTGGTGCAATTTCATGGAAAGGGAAATACTATAATGGGAAGAATGATCATGTGTCAGATGGCTATCCATCTGACAGTTATGATAATAGTGGATGTCTGTGTGAGTATGATGGGATTCAGGTGAACAAAGCATGAACAATTTACGCAATTGTGTGTGAACGTGAAAACGCCGGGAAAGGGGGAGACCGGCGTTTTCATTTAGTTCTATATTCATTAAAGGGAGGAGATGCCAGATGTTCCTGTTCATCTGACAGCTATTATACTAATGATGATCTGTGGCAGATATATGGACACAATGTGAGAGATTGCTGAAGAAAATACGCAGATTTATGTGAATCAGGATTCCCATTGGGCATTGAACAACGAACTGTAGAAACCATTCTTTGAAAGCAGCTCTTCATGTGTCCCCTTTTCCTTGACTTCTCCATGTTGTAATACAAGAATCTGATCCGCATGCTGGATGGTGGAAAGCCTGTGGGCAATGATGAATGTTGTCTTGTTTTCACAAAGTTTCATCATCGCTTTCTGAATCTTCTGCTCGGTATTGGAATCCACATTCGATGTTGCTTCATCCAGAATTAACATCCGTGTTTTGCTTAACATTGCCCTGGCAATGGTCAGTAACTGTTTCTGTCCTTTGGAAATATTGACACCATCATCGGTGAGTACTGTGTCATAGCCATCCGACAATGACATGATGAAGTCATGGATGTCAGCTGCCTTACAGGCATTGATGACTTCTTCCCGTGTTACATCATCTCTGCCATATGCCACATTTTCATAGATGGTACCGGTAAACAGCCATGTATCCTGTAACACCATGGAAAACTGTTTCCTGAGTGAGTCTCTTGTGACATGTAATATGTCATTTCCATCAATCGTAATCTTTCCACAATCCGGATCATAGAAGCGCATGAGCAGATTGATAATCGTTGTCTTGCCTGCGCCTGTTGGTCCAACAATCGCAATCATTTCCCCGGCATGTGCCTCCAGGTCCAGCCCATGAATGATTTCCTTTCCTTCTTCATACGAGAAATGCACATTCACAAAGGAAACATCCCCTTTGACATGATTGAGCTGTATGGCATCCTCAGCGTCTTCTTTTTCAGGTATGGCGTCCATGAGTTCAAACACCCTTCTTGCGGCAGAGATTGCGGATTGCAGGTCTGCCAGTATATTAGCTGTTTCACTGATTGGTCCGGAGAACTTCCGGGAATACATAATGAAGGAAGAAATAGAACCAAGTGATATGCCACCAGAGATAAATAACAATCCACCAAAGCAGGCAATCAAGGAAAGAGAAAGATTATTCACAAAGTTGACAAGTGGTCCGACAATGGAAGACTGGTAATCTGCTTCATAATAGGAAGTGACAGCTTCTTCATTCTTTTCATCAAACCTGCTGATCATCGTTTCTTCCTGTCCATATGCCTTGATAGTCTTATGCCCAGATAACATTTCTTCCACAAACCCATTGAGTTCACCAAGTTTTCTCGAACGTCTGTGAAACAGTGGTCTCACCTTCATTGTCCGTTGTCTTGTAATGAATATGATGAGTGGAATGGTAATGAAAAATACAAAACAAAGTGGCAGGGATATCTGTATCATCATGACAAAAGAACCAATGACCGTGATGATGCTTGTTGTCACGGTAATGATGTCAGAAGAAAGCGATGTATTGATCGTATCAATGTCATACGATATGCGGGAAATAATATCTCCCGCCTGTACAGTATCAAAGAAACGGATCGGAAGTGATAACAGATGTTCAAACACTTCCTTGCGCATTTCTGCAGTTACCTTAGCGGACAGTCTGATCAATATCAGCTGGGTGAGATAGGTAAACACACATTCTCCAATGACTGCTACAACCATCCAGCCTACTGTAACAAATACCTTTTGAAACTGGACATGTCCCATACTGCCAATGGCATCAATGGCACGACCTGATAGTTCCGGCACAAGAAGTGCCATGCCATTTGCCAATAGTGTTGCAACAATTGCCAGTAACATCATCCACTTATGTGCGGCAATGTAGCCAAGAACTCTGAACAGTGTATCTTTTTTCGAAGCTCTTTTTTCCATACCACACCTCACTCAAACAACGCGCCACCCATCTGGGAAGCCGCAATATCCGCATAGATTTTATTTGTTCGCAACAACTGTTCATGGGTACCCATACCAGCTATTTTTCCATGGTCCAATACAAGTATCGTATTGCATTGTTGAAGGGAAGAAACACGCTGGGCAATGATGATCTTCGTCGTCTTTGCAAACTGTGTTTCCAGTGTTTTCCTGAGACTTGCGTCCGTCTTGTAGTCAAGCGCTGAACTGGAATCATCCAGTAACAGAAATTCCGGTTTTGTGGCAAAGGCACGGGACAAAAGAACTCTCTGCCGCTGTCCTCCCGAAAGGTTTGTCCCCTTGCTTGTCAGTTCTCTATACATGTCACCCGTGAAGTCACCTGCCTGTGCAAGAGACAATGCTTCTTCTATTTCTTCATCATTGACACTTCTGCCAAACCGCACATTTTCAGCAACACTGCCCGCAAACAGGAAGTCATTCTGCATGACTACCCCAAACATACTTCTGAGCTTTACCGGATCCATGGTACGAATGTCTTTTCCATGAATGTATATTTTTCCTTCATCCGCATCATAAAACCGCAGCAACAAAGAAAGAATTGTACTTTTCCCAGAACCTGTTGCCCCGATGATACCAAGTGTTTCTCCAGGTCTTAAATGAAAGCTGATATGTTGAAGATTGTCTTTTACCTTAAGATAGGAAAAGGAAACATCTTCAAAGGCTATGGCATAAGAAGAATCTGAAGAAGGATAGTCTTTCTTTTCCCAGTGTTGTTCTGTACTGGTGTTGAGTACTTCCATGATTCTTTTCGAAGAAGCCATGCCCTTGGAAAACATGATAAACATGCGTGACAAAGCCATCATGGACTTGGACATCAATGTGAAATAAGAAAGAAAGGCAAGAATGGTACCAGCAGTAGAAAGTCCTGCATTGACGCGATACGCTCCATAGAGAATGACTCCTGCCATACCAAGATAGAGAAACAGGTTCATACCAGGCTGGATGATAGCCATAGTAAGACCTGCTTTCACCTGTCTTCTGGCTAATACTGTATTCACTTTCTGATAACGGTTCTTTTCATAGTCCGTACGGCTCAATGCTTTGATAATGCGTATACCCTGCACATTCTCTCTGACCACACCACCCATGTCATCCACTGCTCTTTGTACATCTGTATACAAAGGAATACCTTTGGCACCACGGATGTAGATAAGAACAGCAATGAATGGAATGCAGGCAAGGAAGACAAGGGCAAGGGTTGTGTCCATGATAAAGCATATTGTCAATCCACCTAATGTAATAATTGGTGCCCGGATGCCCATTCTCTGCATCATACCAAGCATCTGGTGGACATTGTATGTATCACTGGTGAGCCGTGAATCAAGGGAAGGAATGGTATAGTCATCTGTCTTTTCACAAGAGAGATACAACGTATGGGAAAACAAGTCATGACGAATACGCCGGGTGATGTCCCTTGAAGTAGATGAAGCATTGCGGTTGGCAATGACATTGAACCACAAAGCAAGCAATGAACACACAAGCATCCATATACCAAGGAACAATACCTGCCGCATGTCCTTTGCTGGTACTGCTTCATCAATAATCCGTGCCATGATTTCCGGTAGTAACAATTCGATAAAAGCACCAAGGGATTTGATCAAAAGACCAATACCCATGGCAAATAACGATGGTTTAATATAATCCCGCAAACGTTTCATGCATACATTTTACGCCGAATTAGCCATTTCCTCTATTCTGTCAGCGGTATTCTCCACAACTTTGTGGTATAACTTCTCCATGGATAAAGTCAAAGAAGTTTCAAAAAGTCTGTTCATGGTACTGATTGGTGCCCTGTTTTTCTCTACCGCATGGATATCCTGGATCTTTTTATACATTGCCGTCCTTGTCTTCTGTTTCCTTGAACCACTCAGTACATGGTTTGCTATACGCAAAGGCTACAAATCACCAGATCCTCTCGATAAACGTTTGAGTATCTTCAACCTGGTAACCGGTATTGTCCTGTTATTCTCTCCTTCCTTCTTTCCTGTTTATATGTACCTTTTCTCCGGTTTATGGACACTTGGTGCATCTTTGTTATTTGCTATTGATGCATGGGTCAGAAACCATGATGGACAGTCTGGTGCCATGCGTAGAATGTTATTTGCCATCTATGGCATCCTGATAGCTATCTTCCTGTTATTTGGAAGACAATTCAACATCAAAGTAGAAATTCTTTCCATTACAGCGGGTATTTTCTTCATCCTCTATGGTCTTGAAAACCTGCTTGTCTTCTTCCGTCACCACCATCCCGATTCCTTTATTGCAAAACACTCCAACCTCTCCCTTGCTTTACCGATGTTGTTATCAGCGTTTTATCCACTACGTGCATGCATTTCCATCAAGGCATTACAAAAGCGGATCAATAGTGAAGAAACGGTCACAAAAGAAAAGCCGGACCTCTGGGTATACTTTTACCTCAAAGATACCGGTATGGAAATCTTTGGCCATGTGGACATTGCCTACAAAGATACCATCTATTCCTATGGCTGCCATGACCCACATAACAGAAGGCTCATGGGCACATTAGGAGATGGTGTGTTGATTGTGTCTGACAGAGAATCGTTTATCCGCACAAATGCGGAAGTTGACCATAAGATTGTACTAGGTTATGGATTATATCTGAATAACAACGAAAAAGCGATACTGGAACGAAAAATACAGGAACTCATGGACAGAACGACACCATGGCATTGTGATGCGGAACTCTGCAAAGATGATACCATCCATGACTATGCTTCGAGAATGTGGAAAGGTTCACATTGTCAGTTCTATAAGTTCACAGAAGGAAAGTTCCGCACATACTTTGTAGCAAGTACGAATTGTGTATTGTTGGCAGATACACTTATCCGTAACAAAGAACTCTCCCTTGTTACATTGACTGGTTTTATTTCCCCTGGTGCTTATCTCTCCTGGTTAAACCAGGAATATAAGGCAGGTAATATTAAAGTAAGAACAATTTATAAGGGTCAAACCTCAGACATTTCAACAATTACAAAATATTGACTTAAAAAAAGGATTCGCCTGATACAAAAAGCTGACCATTATGATCAGCTTACTTTGTTACATATTTGAATTATAGGCATCCTCAGCTTTTGTCTGCCAGACATTGACTACTTCAATGCCGGCATCCCTGAGGACATCTGTCATCTTTTCAACAGATACTTCACCTGTTGCCCGGATGACAACTTCTACCCCACGTTCTTTGGAGTGGTATACGCCAATGTTTTCAAGATTTGCGTCTTCCTGTTCAAACAGTGCACATACCTTCTGGAAAGCACCTGGTTTGTCCTGCAGTTTGACAACAAAACGTGTGCCACGGTGTCTGTACCCTGTGAGATTCAGGAAAGCTTTGAACAAGTCCTTTTCCGTAATGATGCCGACAACATGGTTTTCACTATCCACAACCGGCAGAACATTCACTGAATTGTGCAACATGATTTCTGCTGCTTCTTCAATCCATGCGTCAGGTGAAACCGTTTTGACATCCTTGATCATGATGTCACTGGCATAGGTTCTTGAAAGAAGGTAGTTCAGTTCATAGATCGATAGCGATGTGCTGTTCTTTCCAGAGTGATCATTGACAAGACCCTCTGTGATAAGACCAACAAGCTTGTCTCCTTTGACAACCGGAAGACGGTGGAAATGATTTTTCCCCATGATTTCAAGTGCCTTCAATAGTGTGACATCCGGATCAATGGTAATGGGATCGACTGTCATGTAATCTTTTACATACATATGTTTATCCTCCTAGGTAGGCCTTTCTGACCTGCTCACTGGCTGCGAGTTCTGCGCCAGTTCCCTCTAATGTTATTTTACCAGTTTCCAGAACATATGCACGATCAGCTATCGCAAGTGCCATTTTTGCATTCTGTTCAACAAGCAGAATCGTTGTACCACGCTTGTTGATGTCCTGGATAATACGGAATATTTCTTTGACAAGAAGTGGGGAAAGACCCATAGAAGGTTCATCGAGAAGAAGGATCTTCGGATTTGCCATCAATGCTCTGCCCATGGCCAGCATCTGCTGCTCACCACCAGACAATGTTCCGGCTGCCTGTTTTCTTCTTTCCAACAGTCTTGGGAAAAGTTCATAAATGTGGTTGAGATCATCGTTGATGGCTGCCTTATCCTTGCGGCTGTATGCACCAAGCAACAGATTTTCTTCAACGGTCTGCTGGGAGAAGACACGTCTTCCTTCTGGAACCTGGGCAAGACCAAGGGAAACAATCTTATGAGAAGGCATTTTTGTCAGTTCTTTGTCATCGAGGGTAATCTTGCCAGAAGCTGGTTTGATAAGCCCTGATATCGCATGCATGGTTGTTGTCTTGCCTGCACCATTAGAACCGATGAGGGTAACAATTTCGCCGTCATTGACTTCAAAGGAAATACCTTTGATGGCTTCAATCATGCCATAACGGACAACAAGATTTTCTATTTTCAGCATATTGACCTCACTCTCCAATGTAAGCCTTGATGACTTCCGGGTTGGACTGGATTTCTTCCGGCAAACCCTGGGCGAGCATCTGGCCAAAGTTCAATACAGTGATTCTTTCACAAATGCCCATGACAAGTTTCATGTCATGTTCAATGAGCAGAATGGAAATCGGGAAATGATCGCGGATATTGCGGATCATATCCATCAGATCCTGTGTTTCCTGCGGGTTCATACCAGCAGCAGGTTCATCCAATAACAGGAGTTTTGGCTGTGTAGCAAGCGCACGGGCAATCTCAAGGCGTCGCTGTGCACCATACGGAAGATTACCGGCTGTCAGGTCAGCATACTTATCGAGGCCAAAGATCTTTAACAGTTCCATCGCCTTTTCATCGGCAGCCTTTTCTGCTTTATAGAAACCAGGAAGGCGCAATATGGATGTCAACAAGCCATATTTGATCTGGTTATGCATACCGATTTTGACATTGTCCAATACAGACAATCCAGAGAAGAGACGGATGTTCTGGAACGTACGGGCAACACCGGCAATATTAGCCTGTACAGGATCAAGCTTTGCGGTATCGACACCATCAAGTTTGATCGTACCACGGCTTGGCTGATAGACCTTTGTAAGCATATTGAACACCGTTGTCTTACCCGCACCATTTGGACCGATGAGCCCATAGATCTCACCTTCATACACATCCATGTCCAGGTTGTTTACCGCAGTCAGTCCACCAAAATCAATACCGAGGTTACGGACTTCCAATATCTTTCTTTTCTCACTCATCTGCTTCCACCCCTTTCTTTCCACTGAGTTTCCGCTTCAGTGTGGCAAAGAACACACGGAAAGTCTCGTTATTTGTCACAATCATGACAACAATCAGAACAACTGCATAAATCAGCATTCTGTAATTGGCAAGAGAACGCAACAATTCTGGCAGAGCAACAAGTACAGTCGTCGCAACAATTGTACCTGTCATATTGCCAAGACCACCAAGTACAACATACACAAGGATGAGAATCGAAGTATTAAAGTCAAACTTTGTGGCAGCTACGGAAGAATAGTTCATCATATACAACGCACCTGCTGCACCACCCAATGCACTGGAAACAACAAAAGCCAGTGTCTTTGTGCGGGAAACACGAATACCAACTGTTTCAGCTGCAATGCGGTTATCCCGGCCTGCCATTATGGCACGACCACTCTTGGAATACATGATGTTATAGACAATAAAGAGGGAAACAAGAATGAGAATAACACCTGATGTAAAGGTAGACAATGTTTCATTACCAGTGACACCCATCGGACCGGAAATAATCATCTTTCCGCCTTCCGCAAGGGAAATGGAGTTTTTGACAAAGTCAAAGTGAAGACCATTTGCGTCTACACCAACATACATGTTGTTGATGATGGACATGATAATCTGACCAAAGGCAAGGGTAACAATAGCAAGATAGTCACCCTGCAGTTTCAATACTGGTACAGAAATCAGCCATCCGACAACACCTGCCATAACGGCACCTGCGATGATGCAGATAATCAATAACAATGCTTCATTGCTGACCGTGTCAGAAAGCAAAGCCGCTACCACGGCAGCGGTAAAGCCTCCCACTGACATAAATCCTGCCTGGCCAAGGTTTAATTCTCCTGAGATACCGACATTCATATTGAGACCAATCGCAGCGACGATATAACAGCTGATTGGTACTAGTAATGAAACGATCATACGCTTCAAAGAACCAGAGGATTCAAGAACCGTAAGAATAATATAGGCAAGGATGACAACAAGATAGGAAATTGTACGGGTTCTTGTCTTTTTACCAAAGAACAAATTCAGAACATTTTTCATATTCATCACCTCATACTTTCTCACTGATCTTCTTCCCCAAAAGACCAGTTGGCTTGATCAGAAGAACAACAATCAAAACCGCAAATACAATGGCATCAGAAAGCTGTGCTGAAATATAAGCCTTGGAAAGATTTTCAATCACACCAAGCAGAAGGCCTCCAAGGAAGGCTCCTGGAATGGAGCCAATACCACCAAATACCGCAGCGGTAAATGCTTTGATACCAGGCATAGAACCAAGTGTTGGATACACAGATGGATAGGTAGCACAAAGCAATACGGCAGCAATTGCCGCAAGGCCAGAGCCGATCGCAAAGGTAATCGATATAATCTTATTGACATTGATACCCATCAGACTGGAAGCACCTTTATCTTCTGAACAGGCACGCATTGCCCGCCCTGTCTTTGTACGGTTGATGAACAGTGTCAGCAAAACCATGATGAGAATGCATACCGCGATGGTCAGTAAGGTAAGCCACGGAATGGAGAGACCGCCAATCTCAAGATTACCACTGAGAAGTGTCGGGAAAAACTTTGTGTCCGTACCCCACATCAGCATTGCAGCATTCTGCAGGAAATAGGAAACACCAATTGCTGTAATCAATACGGAAAGACTCGATGCATGACGAAGCGGTTTGTAGGCAAGACGCTCAATGACTACACCAAGTACCGTACAGACAATCACCGAGAAAAGAACTGCGACAAGTGCCGGCAGATTGAAAGAACCAATGGCAAAGTATGCCGCAAATGCGCCAATCATGATGACATCACCATGTGCGAAGTTCAGCATCTTGGCAATGCCATAAACCATGGAATAGCCAAGGGCAATGATTGCATAAACACTGCCAAGCCCAAGCCCGCTGATGAGATAAGACAAAAAGCCCATGTTATACCTCCCTCTATTTTCACAAAAGCAAACAACGGCTGCCAATATTCTACTATTGGCAACCGTTATGATAAACAAGAATTGCTTATTCTACGCCAACGTAAGCGCCATCCTGGATAACTACTGCCTTAGGACCCTTAGAAACTTCACCATTTTCATTCCATGTGACATCTGTACCAGTGAGGCCATTGAATGTCATGGATGTGAACTGTTCAACAAGAGCAGCTGTAATGTCTGCCACATCATCTTCAGCTGTCACATCAGATGCTTCAAGAGCCTGTGCGATTGCATAAACTGCATCATATGCATCTGCTGCAAACTGGTTTGGAATTTCACCATTGCATCTTTCCTTATATGCTTCAACGAAGGAAACTGTCAGATCATCAGTAGCATCTGCAGAGAACGGTGTCAGCATGTACAAACCTTCCGCAAGGCTTGTATCAAAACCTTCCTGTGACAGGATACCATCCATACCATCACATCCGAAGAATGTTGCTTCATAACCCTGTCTGTTTGCTTCAGTGAGAATCTGGGAAGCCGGCTGGTAGTAAATCGGCAGGAAGACGATATCTGCACCAGCTTCTTCACACTTCTGTACATAAACAGAGAAGTCAGTTGTACCTTTCTGGAAAGCTTCTTCTGCTACAACTTCAAGACCAAGCTCTTCTGCTTCCTCCATGAACTTTGTATAAAGACCATTGGAGTAGTTATCATCATTACGATAGATGACACCAACCTTTGTGCCGAGTTCTTCATGCTCTGCAAGATAATCTGCAGAAGCTGCACCCTGGTTAGGATCTGTAAAGCACATCTGGAAGATATTTCCATATGGATCTGCTTCATTTTCTGTATCCTGATAAATAATTGCTGTAGAGGAACCAGAAGGTGTCAGAACAAACATGCCTTCATCAGCATAAAGCGGGGACACAGCCTGACCAGATCCAGAAGTAACTGTACCAAGAGAAATCTGCATGCCATTATCCATCAATGTATTGAAAGCTGTAACAGCCTGTTCACCATCTGCCTGGTCATCTTCCATCATGAATTCAAGCTGAACACCACCCT
Organism: uncultured Erysipelotrichaceae bacterium; assembly: GCA_949289855.1. Lineage (GTDB taxonomy): Bacteria > Bacillota_I > Bacilli_A > Erysipelotrichales > Erysipelotrichaceae > Bulleidia. The sequence goes on along the minus strand of CASEPS010000050.1, from coordinate 4,562 downwards.
TAGCGTTGATTTCTTCAACAGCAATTTCAGCACCATTCTTGACTGCTGTACCATAAACAGCGTTGTCGCCTGTTAATGGACCAGAAACACCAATCTTGAATGCTGCACCAGTAGCGCCAGAATTACCAGAATCAGCTGTTTCAGATGTGTCACCAGAACCACAGGCAACCAGTGACATTGCCATGACTGCGGCGATGCCGCCTTTCATAAACTTGTAATACTTCATATCTTTTCCCTCTCAATCTTTAATAAGATGTACTCATTATATGAATGGCAATTTTCACATGCAAGCTTTTATTTCACAGAATTTACACTTTTTATGAAAGAAACTTTCATTTTGAAAATTCTTTTCATTTTGTTTCTGAATATATCACATATGTCTCTGCACCCTGAACAAAAATGGTATTTTGTCCATCATTTGTTGCTTTCAGCATCCAAATTACGTGCTTTTTGTTCTTCATGAAATGCTTTTTCATGCTTTTCAATGAACTTTGCCCACGACATTTTCACATTTCTTACACAATCCCTGGCATCCAGGAGCTCCCTTATGTAATATTCTTTCATTTCAACCAGATATGAAAGATCATCAATACCTCTTTCTTTCACCATGGCTGTCATTTCATACATTGGCAAACCAATCGCATGTTTCACCGTATGCACAGTACTGCAGCCCTGCCCCAAAGCATGGCATAGTGCCTGTACTACAGGATCATCCGTTTTCTTTGCATAGCCATGCACGGCAAGGATCGATGGTTTGACCTCATACATCTTCTTTTCACCCATTGCCCAAAGCCATGCAAATATAGCCGTTTCCAGAAACAAGGGATCATGAAACTGATCATCCAGGCGCCTTGCAATGCGCTCACTTTCCCTTAACGACCAGTAAATGATTGTCTTGGGTGAAGAAACAGCTAACACATCCTGCAGTTCCTGCAGGATGATGCTGTCTTTGGCAATCAGAAGCTGATTCTTCCTTTTCAGCCTTGTTTCAATTTCTTCTTTTAGCTCCATATACATTCCATCAATGATTGATCCACTTTCTTACTTGTTTGACACTCACTTTAAGCAAATCGGATATTTTTTCTGGTGAAAATCCTTCATACGCAAGGTTGATCACGTTTTCTCTCATCATATCTTCGCGTCCTTCTTTGAATCCTACGTCTTTTCCTTCTTCAAATATTGATACTGATAAATTACACACTTCTGTCACCGTCCTTTCCATATCTGAATTCATTGCAATATAGAATTTGTCTTGCAATATCTTTTTCTTCTTTTCTATATCAAGAGTAGCAGAAAAGAGATTGTTAAGCAATTGCTCTATGAGCGATACATTTGTATCTTCCGGGTTTCCAAGATAGATGATGATCAGTTCCATGACATTTAATGCATTTGGACCATTCTGAACCTGATAGCGTTCAATCCTGCTCTTCTTTCGCTTTCCTCCAACAATCCAGATGGAATACACCTTTTCTACTTTTTCATAATGCGATTTTTCAAAGACAATTCCGCTCTGTCGTGTTGTCAGCCTTGTTATGTAGTACCATCCTCTTTTCCGCAGCCACCGTTTGATCCGCGGTGCTTTCTGCAGTTCTACATTCACATAAACCCTCGCATCCACTTCTGGAACGGTCACCTGATAGAATGAGTCAAGCTCGATATCCTGTTGCCCTTCAACCGTATCCACGGTATTGATCATCTGCAGTTTTCGCCTCCGTCCAGCATGATACCCTTCGGTTTTTCCCCAGTGAGCATTGAACAGATTCTCTGCACGGAATAGTTGTGGAATTCTTTGACAACACCTTTAAGAATCCATGCCTGCACACAGGCATACGACAGAATGTTCTTGGCATGTTTGTCATATTGGATCATGGCATCAGAAAGCGTAATGTCTTCAGATATTTTTGTTTGTTCTGCCATTTTTACTTTCTCCTTTCACCTATATCTGTTACCCGAAAAGTCCAAAACTCCTCAAAAATTCTGCAAGAAAATAAAAAAAAGACGATACCGCATATAGCAGTACCGCCATAAGTAACATTAGTCGAGGTCTTCGCCGTTAGACTTGATGCACTTCTGATACCAGTAATAGGAATCTTTGAGGGACCGCTTGAATGTACCCTTGCCAAGGTTGTCCGCATCAACATAGATCTGGCCATAGCGCTTAGCCATTTCGCCTTCACCATTGGAAACCATGTCTACACAGCCCCAGTAGAGATAACCCATCAGTTCAATGCCATCATATTCCACAGCATCTCTCATGGATTTGATATTGGCTCTCATGTAGTCGATACGATAGTCATCATGGACTGTGCCATCTTCAAACTTATCATTCCAGCCAATACCGTTTTCAACACACCAGAGCGGGCAGTGATAACGGTTGTAGAACTTGTTCAGTGCAATGCGCAGGCACTGTGGGTCAGTTGCCCAGCCCCATGCATTTGTAGAAAGATATGGGTTTCTGACCTGACGTTCCTGGGAACCGCCATTGCCTTCTCCCTTTTCTCCTTCTTCAGGATGTGTTGTCACTGTGGAAGAACCATAGCAGGAGAAGCTGAGGAAGTCACATACACCAGCCTTGAGCAATTCATCATCACCTTCAAGCTTTGGCAGAACGATACCTTCTCTCTTGTATTCTTCGAGTTTGTACTGTGGATAGAAACCAAGCATCTGCACATCAGAGAAGAACAATGTGTTGTTTTCTCTCTGCATGGCAATGAGCTGGTCTTCCGGATCAGCTGTAAGTCCATAGCAAGGACCAAAGGCAAGCATCATACCAACCTTGATAGATGGGAAGTCCTTATGTGCTGCGAGCACTGTCTTTGCACTGGCAATGAACTGGTGGTATGCAGCAGAAGCGACATTCTGCTTGTTACCATGAATCAGACCAGCTGTGACAAATGGTGCTGCCTCAATGCAGTTGATTTCATTGAATGTGAGGTAGTACTTAACCTTGCCCTCATATCTCTTGAAGACAGTTGTTGCATATTTGACAAATGCATCGACCAGTCTTCTGTCAGCCCAGCCATTGTACTTTGCAGCAAGCGCAAGAGGTGTTTCATAGTGAGAAAGTGTTACGAGAGGTTCGATGTTGTACTTATGACATTCATCGAAGATGTCCTCATAGAACTTCAGACCTTCCTCATTTGGTGTTTCATCATCACCATTCGGGAAGATACGGCTCCACTTCATGGAGAAGCGCAGGCAGTTGAAGCCTTCTTCTGCACAAAGCTTAATGTCTTCCTTGTAATGATGGTAGAAATCAGAAGCGATATGAGAAGGATAGTAGTACTTCTCATCATCGAGAAGGCAAGGTACTGCACCTTCTGGCAGGTCTCTTTCATCAGAGCCAAAGCAGAGTGGTGTAGAACCTGTTGTACCATCTTCCTTCTTCCATGTGACCTGACGTCTTACGGTATGAGAACCGTTTGTCATGACATCAGCTGTCGCAAGTCCGGCGCCGCCTTCAAAGACACCGCCTTCATACTGGTTGGCAGCAGTAGCGCCACCCCATAAAAAATCTTTTGAAAAGCCCATTGGTTTATTCTCCTTTTTCTGTTTCCATTATAACGGATTGCGTCAGCGCTTACATAATGGATTCCGACAATTTTTACAAAAAGGAAAGTACGTGAATCATTATCTCCTTATTTCATCGCACTAGCCAACATTACTACCTCTATTGTTTTGCATTTTCTCTCTATAACAGATATAAATATAGTGCGACATACCAATGCACATTATTTCTGTGATTCACAGAGGAAAGGAAACAATGATGGCAAAGAAAAAGAGAACAAAGAAAATGTGGGAACTCACCCCGGATGAATGGATTGAGAAACTTGCAAAATCCATGAATAAAACAGGACTGGAGCAGGAAGACTTCTTCAACAAGATTCAGGATGAAATTATCCGGCTGACAGATAAGATCGATGACATTGATGAGAAGCTGGATGAACTCGCGGAAATCGACGAAGAACGTGAACTCACTGTTGCTGAAGAAGCACAATATGACGGACTGATGAATAAGAGTGATATAGAGCGCGAACATTTCACAAGTCTCTATACATCTCTTTCCATTCTGCTCAACATCTACATGATGTATGCATTCGCCATTCCAGAGAAAATCGTTGTTATGATCTCTGCTAACATTCTGGTAGATTTGATGAGTGATGATCTGTATTCACTGATCATGAAACATACCAACGTCTTCTTCTCCTATTACGTTCTGATGACCCGTGATGAAGAACCTGATTTTACAGGAATGGAAGAAAGAAATGCAGAACTCCTCGACAATATTGAGGAAGAACTCTCCAACATGCTGGACAACTTTATCGGTGATGATGATGAAGACTTTGATGATGAGGATATAGATTATGATGAATTCCTCGCCAGGTCACACCACATTTCAGAAGAGGATGATGACTCCACACCACCAATCTTAAGTTAAAAGAAGCAGGGAAACCTGCTTTTTCTTTTGAATATCCAAATCTGTCTGGGGTTTTGAAAGTGAATCCAACCCGTGGGGAAAACGTGGGGTGTGATTGAACTTTAACCAAAGACATTTGGGGTGA
>CASEPS010000049.1 GCA_949289855.1 uncultured Erysipelotrichaceae bacterium | reverse complement strand
ATTTCACCCCAAATGTCTTTGGTTAAAGTTCAATCACACCCCACGTTTTCCCCACGGGTTGGATTCACTTTCAAAACCCCAGACAGATTTGGATATTCCAAATAACTGCAGTGTCAGATGCATGACGAAAAATGGTGTTGGCAGGGTGATCTGTATGTATGCGCTGATAATCATGAGGCAGAGAAAGATGGCCATGCGGGCAATGGTTCTCGAGCGGTTCACAATAGTGCCCCTTTGATATGCATAAGAATGTCATCCGTGGCTTTTCTATCTTCAAGATAAATGCGATAGGTAACATCTTTGTTTTTGTTTCTGAGATAAGGAGAATAAAGCATACTCACAAGAATGGCATGTTCATCCTTTTTCTTTCTTGTATGGGTAAAGAGATGTTCACCTTCCGAAAGGATGAAAGATGGATCTATGGGGATGTCAATTTGTGGAAACCCATATGCATGGATGATTGTTTCAGCCTCTTTCTGATAACTTCCCTGTTCAAAGAAAAGTGGTATGCAAAGGCAATGGACATGTAAATCCTGCAGAACCTGCAGCAGAGAAGGAAGCGGCATTGTGATGTGCTTTCTGCCAATGAAGACAAAACCTGCCGTATAAGAAGGAAACGTTTCTTCTGTGAGTCTTGCAAGATTGTCCGCTTCATCGATGGCTATTGAACCATGACTTCCATGCAGGATGAACAGGATGGCTTGTTTTTTGATGGACGCGTTGCGTAAAAACAATAACAGTGCATCACTGGCAGAGGGAAGGAGCTTTGACAATGTTTTGTCACTGAGACAGTCACGTATTTCCTGCAACAGGTGAATGCGGTTTTCTGTCATTTCCAGCAGTGCACTGTTTGCATAAGGAAAGGTACCATTTGTGTTGACGGCAATGGTGAGATGGGCTGTGCGCATTTCTTTCATGGCATGTGTGTTTTCTCCACAATCTTTCTGCACGCTCATGGTGAGTACACCATATTGTATGGCTTTTTGCAGAAAAGTGCGGTTGGCTGCTTTGTCATTTGTACAGGCGATGGCAAGTCTTGCCTTTGGAAGCAGGTCTTCCATTTCCTGTTTTGTGATGCGATGTACATCCAGGGCATCAAAACCAGCATCATAGGCAAGGCTGTAAATATAGACTTCAGCCCCGGCAAGGACAAATTGTCTTGCTTTGCGCAAAGCGGTAAGTCCTGCGCCAAGTATTAATACGATGGCATTTTCGAATTCTATATCCAGTGCGACTTTCATCTGTTTTCTTCTCCAAAGAAATGCAGGATTTCCTGCAGGATGGCTTCTTTGCTGTTGTGACAGGCATGTACATTGGTGAAACCATTTGCGATTGCTGCTTCATATGTGCGGTTTTCAAAAGTGAAGAGTGGTGTTGAAAGAGAAAGACCACTTTCTTTGAGCTGTGTGACTGAAAAAGGGCATGTGGCAGCTGCTGCATCATAGGCGCCATCTGTTGTAAATGGTAATGGCTCTATCTCATAGCAGAGAGAGACATCCATTTCAACTGGAAGTGTGGCAGTTGTGCTGCTAATGCAGAGAATGTTATCTTTTGTGCGATTTGCGAAGAAATCTTTGCGGCTTGTGTATATATGATCCACAAGGATACCCTTTTCCTGCAATGCTTCAGCAGTTTTGTTGCCAATGCATAAGACTGTCTTTCCATAGAGGGCACGTACATCATAGCCATTTTGTAACATGGAATGGAAATACGCTTCTACGCTATGGCGGCTGACAAATAGCAGACCATCATATGCATCAGGCTTCTGGAAATTCTCGGGATGGAAGGCAATTGTACCAACCTGTCGCTCATGAACAAAAACACCTTTCTCTAATGTCAGTAAATCAACTGGCCAATGGGTTTCATCAATACTTGTCAGTAATATCTTTTTTCCATAATACGGAAGATGTATTGTATTATCCAATTGCATGTGTCTGTTAGCAGTTTTGCCAAGCACAATCAGTAATGGGCTTGTAAAAGAAGTGATATCTTCCTGCTGTATGTCAGAAAGTGTGGAAACAAGTACCTTTTGATCGGGCATGGTAAGGTGGGAAGCAATCGCAACAGGGGTATGTTTATCCATGCCTGCCGACAGGCATGACTGGACAAGCTTTGTAATTTTTGTGCTGCCCATGAAGAAGATTTCTGTTTCATCAGAGGAAGCGATGGCTTTGTAATCCAGGTGGTCTATACCATCCTGGTAATGAAGGGTATGCACATGGAAACCTGAGGAAAGGCCTCTTTCTGTTACCGGAATACCGGCAAACCCAAGTCCCCCAATAGCACTGGAAATACCTGGTACATATTGGCAATCAATCCCATTTTCCAGGCAGAATGCCATTTCTTCACTGCCTCTTCCATAGAGGTATGGGTCTCCACCTTTCAGGCGCACCACGACTATATGCTGTCTGTTTTTTGTTATGAGCAGTTTCATGATATCTTCCTGTTTTGTGGAAGTGCCATGTCCTGTTTTGCCTACAGAGATGCATTCGCAGTCTTTCTTTGTATATTGCAGAAATTCTTTGTTGATAAGATGGTCATAGAGTACACAATCTGCTTTTTGTAACAGCTTCATGGCACCAATCGTCAACATATCCGGGTGATAACACCCGCCACCTGTAAAGTAAATCATTGCATACCTCTCAATGTATTCCAGGCCATAGATGGTGCCTGTTCCAGTTCGTTTTCAGGAATCGTAAAGTGTACAAATGCACAATGTTCTGTGTCTTTTCCATGCATTGCATGAACATAGATCTGTTCTCCATCTTTTTCCAGATAAAAGCCGGTTGGACTGTGACAGTCGGTATTGGAAAGCTGCAGGAACTTTCTTTCAAGTGAGAGCTGTATATCCTGAAAGGACAGCTCTTTGTTGAAAAATGGAGCGAACAGATCTTTGTCTTCTTTGCGTATTTCAATCGCAATTGAACCCTGCCCACATGCTGGTATGAACAGGTCCGGGGAAAGATAGTCATCAATGAGATCTGCTTTGCCAAGCCGCTTCAGTCCGGCTGCTGCCAGTACCATGCCATCATAGTTACCTGCTTCAAATGTATTGAGCCTTGTGTCGATGTTGCCACGGATATTCACAAAGCGGATATCCGGTCGTAAGGCATGAATACAGGCCATGCGGCGTATGCTTGAAGTGGCGATGATGGCATTTTCCTTCAGATCATTGAAAGAACAATGGTCTTTGGAAAGCAATACATCCCGTGCATCTTCGTGAATCGTAACAGGTAATAACAACAATCCATCCGCAAGACGTGATGGCAGGTCCTTGGCAGAATGGATGGCAATGTCTGCCTGTTTTGTGAGTAGTGCTTCTTCTACTTCTTTGATGAATACACCATTGGAAGACATTTTATGTAGTGGTGTTTTTCTGTCTTTATCTCCTTTTGTATGGATGATGGAAAGGGAAAAATCCACATCCGGCATAGTTTCTTTTAACCATAAACATGCGGTTTCTGTCTGGGCAAGAGCTAAAGCAGAACCGCGCGTAGCGACAATCAGTTTCATAGTTTTCTCCATTTCTACCAGTATATCGCAAACAAAGTGACAAAAATGTCTGGATTTTAAATCACATAAAAGATTAATAAAGCAGGGTATGTTATGATGAACACAGCATATAACAATTATTTGATCATTTGGTCAGGGGGAAAAACATGAAACGCTTTACGATAAGACACTTGTTTGTCATCATCGCAATGTGTGGATTATGTGGAGCCAGTGTTGGTATTTGTACCAATACGGCAGGGCTTTTCTACACATCCATTTCAGAGGATCTTGGTATTGGCCAGGGTGCTGTTTCCATGACGCTGACACTGCTTTCCATCACCAGTGCAGCAGCAGGTTTGTTTGTGTCATCGATTATCAAAAATGAGAAGATGTTAAAACCGATGATTGCAGCTTCCATTGCCATGATGGCAGGTGGGACATGGCTGCTTGCTATGACGGATAATCTCTGGATGATTTATTTATGGAACATCATCCGTGGCATCGGCGCAGGACTTGCCGGATTTGTCATAGCGACCATTGTCATCAACCGCTGGTTTTATGCACGTCATGGTTTCTTCGTTTCCCTGGCAATGTGCTTTTCCGGCATTCCGGGTGTACTGTTATCCAATTTCTTCACCTCTGTTATACAGGCAGATGGCTGGAGACAGGGATATATTGTTGTAGCAATTGTCATTCTTGTCTTTACACTGCCTTCACTGGTTCTGCCATTTACACTGGATCCGTTCAAGAGTGGCACAAAACCATATGGTTATGAGGAATATGAAGCATTGAAGGAAAGCAATCCGGAAAAGATGATTCTGGAAAGAAAAGACCATGGTCTGCCAGCGATGGCTCTTGTGATCTTTCTTGTCTATACGGCAGCAGCTGCGGTCAATTCCTGCCTGTTACAGCATTTCCCTAACTATGCTGTCTTCAGTGGCAACGGGGCAGCTCTTGGCGCGATGATGGTCGCGGTGGTCAATGGTGCCAATATCATTGCCAAATTGTCATTTGGTGTATTGTCTGACAGATTTGGTACAATGCGTTCGTGCCTTCTGATGGCTGTACTTTCTACCACTGGTATCGGCCTGATTGCATTTTTGCCAATTCCTGCTGCCCTTGTGGCTGGTGCTGCTTTGTATGGCTGCACTATGCCAAATAGTGCCATTGCCCTGTCTTTGATTACAAGTGACATCTTTGGTATGGGAGACTATAACCGCATTTACCCGGTTATCTCCTTTACCTGTTCAACGGTTTATGCTGTTGCGGTTGCCCTTATGGGTTCACTGTTTGATATCAGCGGCTCGTATCTTCCGGTATTTATGCTCTGTTTTGCAATGCAGGTGATTGTGCTTGTTACCGTGAAAGTACTGTATGGAAAATATGCCGCAAAGCATGTGCATTGAGAAAGTGGGAATGATTCCCGCTTTTTCTTCTGCATAGGTGTTGACACAGTGTCAGAAAATGGTTATAACATAGATGTAAGATCTGACACAGTGTCAGATGGAGGGTGTATGGAATACAGAAAATTAGGTAATGCAGAACTCTATGTTTCCCCGGTATGTATGGGCTGTATGGGATTTGGCGATCCGCAAAAAGGACAGCACAGCTGGACACTGGATGAAGAATCTTCCCGGAAAATCATTCAACAGGGCCTTGATGCTGGTATCAACTTCTTTGATACCGCTATTGCCTACCAGGGCGGTACAAGTGAACAGTTCCTTGGCAGGGCACTCCATGACTATGCCCAAAGGGACAAGGTTGTGATTGCCACAAAGTTTCTTCCCCGTACAAAAGAAGAAATGGATACTGGCATAACCATGCAGAAACACATTGAAAACAGTTTGAACACAAGCCTTGCCAACCTAGGAATGGATTATGTGGACCTCTATATTTATCATATGTGGGACTACAATGCGGACCTCTATGATGTGATGGAAGGGCTGAACAACGTTGTTAAAGCTGGCAAGGCAAGATACATTGGCATTTCCAATTGTTATGCATGGCAGTTATGCAAGGCAAATGCACTGGCAGAAAAGTATGGCTTTGCGAAGTTTGTGTCGATCCAGGGACATTACAATCTCATCTTCCGTGAAGAAGAAAGAGAAATGGTACCTTTCTGTAAAGAAGAAAACATCGCATTGACACCATATAGTGCTCTGGCAGCAGGAAGACTTTCCAAGCATCCTGGTGAAACAAGTGCAAGACTGGAAAAAGATGTATATGCAAAGGGCAAATATGATGCGACAGCGGATGAAGATATGAAGATCATCCGCAGGGTAGAAGAAATTGCCGCAAAGCATAATGTATCCATGACCGAGGTTTCTCTTGCCTGGCTGCTTGCCAAAACAACTTCACCTGTTGTCGGTATGACAAAACCACATCATGTAGAAGGTGCAGTAAAGGCTGTAGAATTGAAGCTGACAAATGAAGAAATGCACTATCTTGAAGAGTTGTATGTACCACATGCACTTGTCGGTGTAATGAAAGATAATCATTGAGGAGCGTATATGAATATCAGAAAGAATGAAAAAGGACAGGCCGTAGCACCTGAATCCATCCATATGGATGAATCCTGTTTTGCAAAAGATGAAACGACAAAGATTTACTGGCTTGGTGGCGCTGGTATCATGATCCACAGCCACAACACAAATATCATGATTGACCCAGTACTTGAAGGCTTTGATATGCCATTGCTCTATACAACACCGATTGAAAGCCATGAGGTGAAACATCTGGATGGGGTGTTGATTACCCATATTGACAATGATCATTTCTCCCGTCCGACATGCTCACATATCAAAGATGTAACAGACCAGTTTTATGCGCCAAATTATGTGGCAGATGTAATGAATGAAGAAGGCTATCCTTGCAAGAAGAAGGATATTGGGGATGTCTTTGCCATCCATGATGAAATTGAGGTTAAGCTTACTCCGGCAAAGCATAACTGGCAGAATGGTTCAAAGAAGTGGCAGTACCGCTATTGGGAAGAAAAGGATTATTGTGGTTACTACCTGAAGACAAAGGATGGCACCATCTGGCTTCCAGGTGATTCAAAGCTGCTTGAAGAACATCTCCATATGCCACGTCCTGATGTCATTCTCTTCGACTTTGCGGATAATGACTGGCATATTACCTTTGAAGGCGCAGTGAAACTGGCAAATGCCTATCCGGATAGTGATCTCATCTGTATTCACTGGGGAAGTGTCGATGCCCCAGATATGACACCATTCAATGGCAATCCGGAAAATCTTGTGGAAAGAGTAGTCAATCCGGAAAGAATCAGGGTTCTTGCGCCAGGGGAGGCATATACACTATGAAGACACTATATCTCATGCGGCATGGGGAGACCATGTTCAATGTCCAGCACAAAATCCAGGGCTGGTGTGATTCACCATTAACAGAAAACGGCATTGCCCAGGCAAAGAAAGCCGGACAGTATTTCAAAGACCATGGCATTACTTTCGACCATGCCTACAGTTCTACAAGTGAGAGATGCTGCGATACACTTGAGCTTGTGACAGATATGCCATATGTGCGCACAAAAGGTCTCAAAGAGAATTTCTATGGAGAACTGGAAGGGGAAAGCGAAAGGCTGAACCGCAATGTTACACCAAAGGAATGCGAGACATTCTATCTTCGCTTTGGTGGTGAGTCTTCCAATACAACCCGTGACCGAATGGTAAAGACATTGACGGAAATCATGGAAAAAGAAGACCATCATAGTGTGCTTGCCGTATCACATTCTGGTGCCTGCTACAATTTCTTGAGAGCCATCCAGAATCCGGATGAAGAACTGAAGAAGGGATTTGGCAACTGCTGTATCTTTGTCTATGACTATGAAGACCATCAGTTCCGCCTTCGTGAAGTCATCCGGCAGAAATGAAACAAAGTCAGCTTCGGCTGGCTTTTTTTGTCACAAAAGTCTTCTCTGTGTGTTTTGATAGTAGAAGAGGGGTAGTACATGGAGAAAGAAGCTCTGGAAAAATTGTATCGGACAATGTACAGGGAATTGTTTCTCTATGCCCTGTTTCTATGTGGTAACCGACATGAAGCAGAAGATCTTGTGCAGGAAGCATTTGTCAAAGCGTTGCTTTCCTACCAGACGGGAAACTTTCATGCATGGATGTGTACAGTGATGCGCAACATGTTCTTCAATGAAAGAAGAAAACGGAAAAAAGAGTTTCTGGATGATGGCAGTGTGCTGAATACGGTTGCGGTCATGGATGAAGATGTATTGGAAACACTCTTTAAGGAAGAAAGAAAACAGAAACTGGTACGGGAGATGATGAAACTGCCACAGTTGATGAAGGAAGTGCTGTTGGAAAGTGTATACATGCATATGGATGATGCGGATATCAGTCATATGCATCATATATCCAAAGAGAATGTGAGACAGATCAGATCACGGGCAAAGAAAAAGCTGATCAACGGTATGAAAGAAGGTGAACAGGATGACAACAAATGACAATGAAAGACTGTACAAAGAATTGAATGAGCTGTTGGAGGATGTGCTTGAGGTAGATCTTGAAAAGAAGATCATCCGCCTCGTTAACAACAGAATCCGCACCATTGTACTGAAAGTACTGCTGGTTGTGGCAGTTATTTGTACAGTTTTGTTTTTGGGTATCAGTCCGATCATGAATGCTTCACACTATGATCCATCAGATGAAGAGAATCACCTTGAAGAAGTGCTCTATGAGTATGTGGAGCTTACGATGCCATGGCGTGAAGTGTCCAGAAATGCAATGCAGGTGGAAAGTAAAGGGTTTGGTAATTATGAAGTGAGTATTACGCTGCTCGATAAAACAAAGCCATTGCTGATAGGTGGTAATAATGTGAGGTTTGCACTTGAACAAGGCAAACTCAGCGTAGAAAGTGATCCGGAATTGTTGATGGTGCATCATGCCAACAGATTTGCCATGTCAGAAAATTCTTTGACAAAAGCAGAAGTGATGGAACTTCCATCATCCGCAATGTTGTATCTTTCATTGAGTCTGGATGAAGCAGTGCCTCTTGAAACGTTGCGCAATATGGATGCGACAGTAGAGTGGATACAGGTTTATCAGCCGGATGCAGAGTTTCAAGGTGGCATGCTTATGAACTCTTCCATGGGCAGAAGTGACAGAACAACAATCAATATGGATGATGAACAATTGTTGAAATTCTATTGTGATCATATGGAACTTCTGCTTGAACATGGTGAAATATGGCCACAGCTTTCTTTGCTTGATGGAGATGGGGAAATCTTCTATCCAACTGCGTCAACGGAAGTGCTGAACAAAACCTATGATAATGCGCTGACACTGGAAGAAATCATGGTAGAAAACTTCTGTGTTTGTGGTAAACGTGATCAGATTGCGGCACTGTATGACCAGTTCAGCTTTGATTCCATCTATGTGGACAATGTAAGGCTGATAGGCCAGATTTGAAATAATGTTCTTAAAAAGTGGCACTTGTACTGGTATCATTAATGGCAGGAGAAAAGTACGATGTCATTGGATAGAGTAAAAGCATATTTTGCAAAACTGGGTATAGAAGAAAGAATCATCGTTGCCAGTGAGTCAACGGCTACGGTGGCGCTTGCCGCAAAGGCATTGCATACAGAAGAATGCCGCATAGCCAAAACACTTTCTTTCCATGTGGGAGAAAAGGTTGTTCTTGTTGTGATGGCAGGGGATGCCCGAATTGACAACAAGAAATACAAGGCATATTTTGGTACAAAGGCAAAGATGTTAACTGCAGAAGAAACAGAAACATGCATTGGGCATGCGGCAGGTGGCGTATGCCCATTTGCTGTAAATGAAGGGGTAGAAGTGTACCTCGATGAATCACTGAGACGATTTGAAACAGTCTTTCCGGCCTGTGGAAGCAGTGATAGTGCCATTGAACTCGACATGGATGAACTTGCCAGATATTCCAACAGTAAAGCATGGATTGACGTATGTAAGATTGTGGAGACGGCAGGATGAATAAAGAAGGTCTGATGAAAACAGCCAGCAGCTTTGCCATTGGTGAAGTTCTGGATTGTGTGCCATTTGGCAATGGTCTGATCAATGACACATATCTTGTGAACTGTACACATAAGAAATATGTATTACAGGCATTGAATACCAATGTGTTTCATGATCCATGTGGTGTGATGGAAAACATTGAACAGGTGACAGCACACCTGGAAAAGAAAAATGATGATGAGAGAAGCGTTTTACATCTTGTTTATACAGAAGATGGAAAGAACCATGTCATTGGCGAAGATGGAAAGTTCTACCGGATGACGGTTTTTATTGAAGATGCATTGTGTCTCGAGAAACCGGATGATCCAAAGGACTTCTATGCCTGTGGATTTGCTTTTGGTAAATTCCAGAAAGATCTTTCTGACTTTGATGCTTCAAAGCTTCATGAAACCATTCCTGACTTTCACAATACACCGATGCGCTATGAACAATTGATGGAGTCAGTGGAAAAGGATGTGGTTGGAAGAAGAAAGCAGGTGGAAAAGGAAATTACCTTTGCAAGGGAAAGAGAAGCGTTTACCCATATTCTTTTCGATGCCCATCTGCCGTTGCGTGTCAGCCACAATGATACAAAGAGCAGTAATGTTATGCTGGATGAGAAAACGCATGCAGCTTTATGTGTGATTGACCTGGATACCATTATGCCAGGCTTCTCTGTGACTGATTTTGGGGATGCTATACGCTATGGTGCCAACTATGCAAATGAAGATGAAAGCGATCTTTCTCTTGTTGGTATTAATATGGAACTCTATCAGGCATTCCGGAAAGGATTTCTGGAAGGAAATGAAGGCAGTTTGACAAATGAAGAAGTAAGACTATTGCCATATGGAGCAAAGATGATGGCTTTGGAACAGGGCATGCGCTTTTTGAAAGACTACCTGGATGGTGATATATATTATAAGACAGGTTATGAAGAACATAATCTTGTCCGGGCGAGAAACCAGTTCAGGCTGGTGGAAGATATGGAAGCACACTGGGATGAGATGTGTGCATGAAGGAGACGAAATGGAAAAGGAATTGACATTAGTAGTAATGGCTGCGGGTATGGGCAGCCGCTTTGGTGGTTTGAAACAGGCAGAACCGGTAACAGAAAATGGATCTGCTATCCTTGATTTCTCCATCTATGATGCTATGCAGGCAGGATTTGACAGAGTTGTCTTTGTTATCAAACATGCGATTGAAGAAGATTTCAAGAGACTTGTTGGCGACCGTATTGCAAAGCGCATTCCGGTAACCTATGTGTACCAGGAGCTTGATGTATTGCCCGAAGGTTATACAGCACCAGATGGTCGTACTAAGCCATGGGGCACAGGCCATGCGGTACTTTGTACAAAACCGGTGGTCAATGGACCATTTGCGGTCATCAATGCGGATGATTACTATGGAAGACATGCCTTTGAGGAAATGGCACAGTATCTCAAGGGAGAACCAACTGATTATTGCATGACCGGTTTCCGGTTGAAGAATACACTCAGTGAGAATGGTTCAGTTTCCCGTGGTGTATGTGAAGTAAAAGATGGAAACCTTGTGCGGGTTGTAGAACATACAAATATTCGTGACTGCAACTATTCAGAAGATGAGGGAAAGACATGGAAGAAACTGGATGAAAACACCGTTGTGTCCATGAACCTCTGGGGTTTTACAACCGATTTCTATACAAGTCTTGAAAAGGATTTCCGTTCCTTTCTCGACGAACATGGCAAAGAAGACAAAGCAGAGTTCTATCTGCCTTCTGCTGTGCAGAATGTGATTGATGCAAAGGAAAAGAATGTCCGTGTCTTTGTGGCAGAGGACCAGTGGTATGGTGTAACATACCGTGAAGACAGAGAGAGTGTTTCCAAGGCACTTGGAGCAATGATTGAAAAGGGTTATTATCCATCTGATTTCTAAGAGAAAGGATCTGCGATGCGCAGACCCTTTTTTCATAACCGCAATCCTTTGATGTCCTTGATGCGGGAAAGAATGACATTTGTGCTGCAGGACAGCATACCTGGCAGCTTGTCTATGACATTGTGAATAACCTCTTCCATCGCTTCATTATCTTCTGCCACCGCATGGACATGTAATTTGTTATGACCGGTCACACGGTAAATCTGGGTGATGGTGTCATTTCTGCTGAGGATGGAAATGACTTCTTCAAAGGTGGAAGGCTCTGTTTCTATTTCAAAATAGCAGGAAACCGCCCCATTGATTTTCTGGGGATTGATGATGGCCGTATATTCTTCAATGATGCCCTTTTCTTCTAATGCCTGTATACGCATTTTGACGGCAACTCTGGAAATACCTGTTTTTTCTCCAATTTCAGAATAGGACATCCTTGCGTTATCAATCAGAAGTCTGACAATCTTCTGATCCATTTCATCAAGACCTTCAAGAAACATACCATACCTCCTGCTTTTGATTATACTATGCAAAATGTGTTCTGTCAGATTGACATGGGTAAGTGTGATGTCTAGAATGATTACAGAACGTAAGATACAGATTACATAACGTAATGGAGGAGAGGTATGAAAGGGGATCTTACAAAGGGAAAGGTATTACCGGTCATGTTGGCATTTGCACTGCCCATGATTCTTGGGGACTTGTTACAGCAGTGCTACAACGTCGCGGATACGCTCATTGTCGGACAGTTTCTTGGGGCAGATGCCCTTGCGGCAGTTGGTTCTTCCTATACGGTGATGACATTTATCACATCCATATTGCTTGGACTATGTATGGGAAGTGGTGCTGTGTTGTCCATCCGCTATGGGGAAAGAAACATGGAAAAGCTGAAAGAAGGCATGTTTGCGTCCTTTGTACTCATTGGAATGCTTGCCATCATTCTCAATGTACTTTCCATTCTGGGCATAGATGTCATTCTTTCTTTTCTCAATGTACCAACTGAAGTGCAGGGCATGATGAAGGAATATCTGCTGGTGATCTTTGGTGGCATTCTTGGGGTGTTTTTGTATAACTACTTTGCGGCAGTGCTCAGGGCACTTGGCAATTCTGTTGTGCCACTGTTGTTTCTTGCCATATCCGCAATAATGAATATTGTATTGGACCTGTATTGTGTGCTTTCTCTTCACTGGGGTGTAGCTGGTGCGGCATTTGCGACCATTCTGTCGCAATTTGTTTCCGGTATTGGGATTGCCATTTTTGCCTGGGTGAAATATCCATTGTTGCGGTTATCAAAAGACCATATGCATATCCGCCGTTCGGTGGTAAAGGAAATTGGCAGCTTTTCATTATTGACCTGTGTACAGCAATCGGTGATGAACTTCGGCATTCTCATGGTGCAGGGACTGGTGAACAGCTTTGGCGCACCAGTCATGGCAGCCTTTGCGGCAGGAGTGAAGATTGACTCCTTTGCCTATATGCCGGTACAGGACTTCGGCAATGCGTTTTCTACCTTTATTGCCCAGAACTATGGGGCAGGCAGGTCAGACCGCATTAAAGAAGGGTTGAGGACAGCCGTTATCACTTCCGGGTTGTTTGGGGCATTTGTCTCATTGCTTGTCTTTATCTTTGCCAGACCATTGATGTTATTGTTTGTCAGACCAGAAGAAACTGCGATCCTTGCGGAAGGTGTGCAATACCTTCGCATAGAAGGGGCTTTCTATTATGGCATTGGCTTTCTGTTTCTCTTATATGGTCTTTACCGTGCTATTGGCAAACCAGGTATGTCTGTTGTTCTGACCGTGATTTCTCTTGGTATGCGTGTACTTCTTGCCTATATTCTGTCTGCTGTTCCACAACTTGGTGTCACCGGTATATGGTGGTCTGTTCCGATTGGCTGGGCATTGGCAGATATTGTCGGTTTCCTCTATTGGGAAAAGGAAAAGTCATCGTGTATAAAACGGTGTATGGCTTTCGGGAAGAACAGAGTACAATAGAAGCAGAAAGATAACGCATATGGCGTTTTGAGAAGTGAGATGAAAAATGTAATTGAAGTTTGTGCAGGCAGTTATGCGGATTGTCTTGCGGCAGAAAAAGGTGGGGCAACCCGGGTAGAGCTCAACAGTGCATTGAGTGTTGGTGGACTTACGCCAACACTATCAACACTGAAACGTGTCAAGGAAGAAACAGGTCTGAAGGTCATTTGTATGGACAGACCGCGTGCAGCAGGTTTCTGTTATGATGAAAACGATACGACAATCATGATGGATGATGCAAAGGTTCTTTTGGAAAAAGGCGCAGATGGTATTGCCTTTGGTTTCCTGAAAGAAGATGGCAGTGTTGATGTCACAAAGACAAAGACGATGTGTGACCTGATTCACAGTTATAAAAAAGAAGCTGTGTTCCATCGTGCTTTTGATGTCACACCTGATCCATTTGTGGCAATGGAAACATTGATCCAATGTGGTGTGGACAGGGTTTTGACAAGTGGACAGAAAGCAAAGGCAATGGATGGCATTGATTTGATTGGTGAATTGCAGAAAAAGTATGGTGAACAGGTGGAAATTCTTGCGGGCAGTGGCATGAATGCAGGCAATGCCATGGAAATGATTACTACAACCGGCATTCATCAGGTACATTCTTCCTGCAAAGGATATGAAAGCGACCCGACAACCGAAAAGAACGGTGTCAGTTATGCCTATCTGACAGAACCGCATGCTATGGATTATGATGTGGTAAAGGAAGAACTGGTCAGAAAGCTGTGTGAAGTGGTGAAATGAAAAAAGTGGCTGTAACAACAAACTGTTACAGCCTTATCTTTTAGAGAAACAGTACTATGCCGGTATAGACGACAAGGGTGATGAGAATATACATCGATACAAATCCGCTTGTATAGGCTTCATCATCTGCGTCTTTCATGAGTGGTGCGATGATCGGCAACAGGCCAAAACCGGTTGGTGACATGAAGTAGATGATGGGTGCCATACGGAACACCGGATCGCTCATATGTGTCGGGAACAACAGGAAGAAACCAGCAATGACAATGGCATAGTAAATCGTTTTGACAAGCATCAGCGGACTGATGGACATGAACAGTTTCTTATCAAGTCTCAGATTGTAACCAAGGATGAAGAGAATCATGGAAACAATTGGTGCTGTTGCCTGGCTGATGGTATTGGTTAACAATGTGCCAACTGGCGATTCCAGTAAGATGCCATAGATACCGGTGAGGTTTACCAGGAGTCCCAGAATGACTGCCAGGACAAAAGAGTTGGAGAAGATGGTCTTGCACAATTCTTTTGTGGATGTAGCAGTTGAAGTCTGTTTTGCGATGAGAATTGGAAAGATGACAAAGCACATGGCAGAGCAGGCAATATCAAAAATAACTGTATTACCGGATTCACCAACGATGGACATATAGAGAGGCAGGGCAACATTTCCACCTTCCATTACGGAGATAAGGTATGGTGAAAAAGCAGCGTATTTCTTTCCGGTGAACCTTGTTGACAGCTTTCCAATCACAAAGGCAAGTGCCATGGCAGCGAAAGCATAGAGAATCAGCCCGATGTGAGAAGCGTTGATGGAGACGGTTGCCATCAGATTGAAAATCATGATGGGAAACAGAAGATTGAAGATGATGGCATTGGCACCATCTTTCTGTTCTGGTGTAATCCAGCCTCTGATTCGTGATACAAAACCCAGTGCCAGCATGAAGAACACTGGAAATAGTGTGTTGATTGCGTCCATAGAATGTACTCCTTAGCGCAAATATTGTACTTGAAGAAGGTCTGGAAACAATAGAAAATGTGTCAGATTTCTATGTTTTTTGCATGGATGTTGTCCAGGAATGCAGCATCGTGTTCTACTAACAAAATGGATGCATCGGAATGCTGGATCATCTGTTCAATCTGTTCACGGGCATCGATGTCAAGATAATTCAGCGGTTCATCCCATACATAGAGATGGGCATGTTCACAAAGACTTGCCGCAAGCAATACCTTTTTCTTTTGGCCAAGGGAGTAGTTTTCCATCTGTCTTTCAAACATATACCGTTCAAAACCGAGTTTTCTGAGCAATGTGCGGAACATGGTTGGATCGATATCCCTTTCTTTTTCAATAGAAGTGAGTGGTCCTTTGAGAAAGGTTGTGTCCTGGGGGACATAGGAAATAACAAGACCAGCAGCTTTTTCTATCGTTCCTGTATAAGTGATGTTGTTTTTTACAAGACATTTCAAAAGACTGCTCTTTCCGGAACCATTTCGTCCGCTGATAGCGGTGATTTCACCTTGTATGACCGGGAAAGAAACCGCATCTGTCACCTGTTTGTCATCATAGAAAACAGAGACATCTTTATAGATGACAAGATCCTTTTTGTGGTGGGAAAGAGAAGGAATGAAGAGACTTTCTGTTTCTTCCATATCTTTGAGCAGGTTTGCCTTTTCTTCAATTGCCTTGTCATAGCGGGCTTCAATGGACTTGGCGCGCTTCATCATAGACGCTGCCTTGTGTCCGATGAAACCACGGTC
>CASEPS010000048.1 GCA_949289855.1 uncultured Erysipelotrichaceae bacterium | reverse complement strand
GTGATCGCCGCTAGGTTTTTAAGATACCCCAGCCGGAAGGCTTGTCCTTCCGGGCAACTGTCCAGTGGACAGTTGAGGCTTGCCCTGGGGTAGTTCATTCAGTTTTTCTTCAGTGTACCAACACCGACAAACATGAGCACTGTACCAAGAACGGTGATAGCAGCACCAAGAATCATAACTGCAGTGACAGACATGAAAGTGAACAACTGTCCACCAATCAGACTTGCCAGAAGTCCACCTACAGTAGAAGCGGCCGCAATGACTGCCTGTCCCTTGTTTCTGTCTTCTGCAGAAACAATCTCATTGGCGAGATACACACCACCTGGTAACAGAATGGCATATGACAACATCTGTAATACCATGATGAAGTAGAACACATACATGTTCGGACAGAAGGCAACAAGGATGTGCTTGAAGCTGTAGAAGACAGTAGCGATGCACATGAGCTTATTGATGGAGAACTTCTTGAGAATCAGACCAAAGGCAAACATGGTTGGCAGTTCACACATTGCCTGAATGAACAGGGCTGTTCCCTGGTAGCCTTCAACTGTGCCTTCTACAGCAGCAGCTTCTGGTCCGATAATATTGCCAATGACTTTGGCGATATAGGTGTTGAACATCATGTGGGCAAAGTAGATCAGTACCATGGAAAGTACCGGAATGATGATCTTCTTGTACTTGGAGAAGAATGCACCATAGGAAAGGGATTCCTGTACTTCCGAAGTATCACCAGATTCAATCTTAGGTGCCACTGGCATAATCTGCATTAACAATAATGTCGCAACAGCAAAGACAATCATGTAAATTGGGATGATTGTTCTTCCTGCCAATGCCCAAAGCTGACCAAGCAGTGCAGAACCAACCGCATAGGCAGCGGAACCAACACCTCTTCCAAGACCATAGTTGATGGTGGCGCCATCTTTTTCATAAATGAAAGCCATACTGTTGAGGAATGGCATACCAGCAGAAGCACTAGTGAAGGCAATGACAGAAACGATGATCGTGAGGACATTTCCCTCTGGTATGAAAAGCAGCAGAGCAGAGGAGATGATGTTCACAATCATTGTCAGTGAGACAAATTTCTTCTCATCGAGTTTTTCGGATTTATCGATGATGGAACCAAAAGTTGTCTGGGAAATAAGACCACAGATACTGACCAAGGTGATGATGATACCAACTGCGCTGTCCGCAAACCCTGATTGCGACAGGAAGTTGTAAGCATATCCGGCTGTAGCACAGATAAGCATGAGATATGCAGCATTGATGCACGCATATTTGAGAGTGAGATGTTTGTACTTCATAGTATTCTCCTTGTGAAAATAATAGTAACAGAATTCAGTGAAAGCGTTCACATTTATGAGACATTTTGAAATAATGTGCCGGAATCAGGACAAAAAAAGTACCGGATAACCGGTACTCAGTGTTTGAGAATGTCTCTGATTTTTGTAAATAATTCTGCTTCATCCTTGTAGGTATGAATATGGAAATAGGAATCACCTGTTAACATAGCTGACAGTTGTGTATCCTGTGGACGATAGAAGATATGCACTGGTTTGCCAAGCTTTTCTGCATAGGCAAGTTCATAACCTACACCAAGAGAAGGATGTGTGCATTCTGCTATGACCATGTCACATTCTTTCAGCCAGTTTGTGTCCTGTTCATAGATGAGGGCGTCTTTGTCTCTTCCCTGTTCGAGAATAGAACGGGACAGGTCACCTACCTGTTCGGTAAGAACAGTATCGGTTTCATTGATGAGGGTGATGGCTTTCTGATAAAGAGACGCATCATCCCTTCCACCACGTATAGAACCAGCAAAATAGATTTTCATATCAGCCGATAAACTTGGACCAGTAGCCCTGTACAAAGATAAAGAGAACGATGAGCGGAATGACAATCATGGCATAGGTGCGCAACCACTTTGGCATTTTAAGACCTTCACCGCTATTTGCTTCATCGAGGAAGTTCTTCCAGCCCCAGCCATATCTTGTGGTACAGAACAATACATAGATCAATGAACCAAGTGGCAGCAGGTTGTTGGAAACAATGAAGTCTTCCAGGTCGAGTATTGTTGAACCCTCACCAAGTGGGGCAAAACCACTCCAGAGGTTGTAACCAAGTACTGAAGGCATGGAAAGCAGGATGATGGCAATGAGGTTGATGCCAATGGCTTTCTTTCTTGTACAGCCGGTGAGGTCCATCCAGAAAGCAACGATGTTTTCAAATACTGCAATGATGGTACTGACTGCCGCAAATACCATGCAGAGGAAGAAGATTGCACCCCAGATGTTGCCTGCCGGCATGGAGTTGAAGATGTTTGGCAAGGTGATGAAGATGAGGTTAGGACCAGAATCCGGATTGATGCCAAAGGCAAAGCTTGCCGGGAAGATGATAAGTCCTGACAATAAAGCAACCGATGTATCAAGGATCGTAATATAGATGGCTTCACCCGCAAGAGAACGTTTACGATCAATGTAGCTGCCAAAGATTTCCATCGCACCAATACCAAGACTCAGTGTAAAGAAGGACTGTCCCATGGCAGCTGAAACAACTTCCATGATACCGGCTTCCTGCATCTTGCCAAAATCAGGCAGAAGATAGAAGGATAGACCAGCACCTGCCCCTTCCAGGGTAATAGAACGTACCGCAAGGACTGCCATCAGTCCAAGCAGCAGTAACATCATATACTTTGTAATGCGTTCTACACCTTTTTGCAAACCAAGGGAAACAACAGCGAAGCATGCAACAATGATGATGACCATGAAGATCGTCATTGTGACAGGGTCCGCTAACAAGGAAGAAAAAACATTGGAAACACCAGTTGTATCCAGACCACTAAACTGACGAGAAGCCATCTTGAACAAATAAAGTAACAGCCATCCGGCTATGTTTGTATAAAACATCATGAGCAGGTAGTTTCCTGCTAAGCCAAACCACTTGTACCAGTGCCACTTTGTTCCTTTTGGTTCCAGTGTTTCAAAAGCAGTTGCGATAGATTTGTGAGAACCTCTGCCTACTGAAAATTCCATGACCATAATCGGCAGGCCGAGAATGACAAGAAACATGAGGTAGATCAGCACAAATGCTGCACCACCGTATTGACCGGTGATGTAGGGAAAACGCCATACATTTCCAAGGCCGATCGCACAGCCTGCAGAAATGAGAATGAATCCCAGACGGGATCCGAACTTTTCTCTATTCATAAAACTCCCCTTATTTGACAAATGTCCTGTCTATTATAGTAGAAATGCGGTTTTCAAAACAATTTTTCAGAAAATAAGACATAGAGACTGTTACATTGTGCCAGTTAGATGGAGAAAGTGGAAAACCGTGCGATAATGGAACAAGAGAAAAAGAGGTACAGATCATGGATATGGAAGAAAAGACCCTGACAAAGGAATATGTCTTTGAGGGAAAGATTCTCAATATGCGTAAAGATACAGCGCAAATGCCAGATGGCATGGTTGTGGACAGAGAAGTTGTCGAACACCCGGGTGGTGTAGGTATTGCTTTAGAAGATGAGGAAGGACGTTTCTGTTTTGTAAGACAATGGCGCTATGCCCATGGAGAAGTAACACTGGAATTTCCGGCGGGCAAGAAAGAAGCTGGTGAAGATGCTTTGACAACAGCGAAACGAGAAATTGTGGAAGAGACAGGGTATGAAGGAAAAGACTTTGTGTATCTTGGCAAGATGTATCCAACACCTGCCTATGATACAGAGGTTGTTACCTTTTATTATGCAAAGCAGGGTAACTTCAAGGGACAGCACCTTGACGCAGATGAATATATCAATGTAGAACGCTATACACTTGATGAAATGATTGAGCAGTGTGTAAAGGGAGAAATACCAGATGCCAAGACAATGTCCATGGTTTTGTTAATCAAGGCAAAGAAGGAAAGAGGAGAACTATGAGAGCAATCACAGCAGAAGATTTACTGACATACAGGTTTATTGAAAACCTGCAATATAACAAAGATGGCAGTATTCTTGCCTACCAGACTGCATATGCGGACAAAAAGAAGAATACATACCATCGAAATGTATGGGTATATGATGATGACTTATGCAGACAGCTGACTTCTACCATAGATGCGTCCATCGTATGCTGGAAAGATATCCATACATTGTTGATACGGCGGGAAACAGAAGAAAAGAAGGAAGGTTATACGGAACTTTTTGCCATAGATGTTTTTGGTGGAGAGGCGATGCCAGCAGCTAAACTTCCGATTGTTATTAAGGAAATGAAACGGGCAGAGAATGGTATGTACTTTGCTTTATGTACCATTGATACAAGTTGTCCTGACTTTTACCTGCTGGATGAAAAACAACAGGAAGAAATCATTCAGGAAAGAAAGGACAATGCGGACTATCAGGTCATAACGGAAATTCCATTCTGGATGAATGGTCAGAATTATATCAATGGACAGCGGACTGCCCTGTTTGCTATTTCCGGTGATTTTACTACCGTAAAGCGCATCACAACTCCATGGTTTGACACAGGAGAAATGTTAGTAGAAGGTAATGATGTTTACTTTACTGGCTATGAAAGAAAAGCAGTGCGCAGTATGTTCAACCAGGTCTATGTCTACCATAGTGAAAGTGAAAAGACAGAAATAGTTTATGGTGAAAATGATCTGACCATCGGTTCTCTCTTTATGCTGGATGGAAAGCTCTATGGACAGGTAACAGACCATCAGACATATGGCACAAATGAAACAAAATATGTTGCATTGTTGGAAAAAGATAAAGTCACAAAGCTCTATAAACCAGAATTCTCATTGCATTGTTCTGTTGGTGCAGACACGATGCTTGGTGGAGGAAAGAGTGATGCAGTATGTAATAAAGGCTGGATTACCACAACAACCGAAGATGTCAGCACACCGCTGTATGTCTTTGATGGCACAGAAATGAAGGACCGCATAGATTGTGGGAACTTATCGATTTCCTTCCTGGATGCGGTGGGTGATCATGTGGCAGTTTGTGCAGAAAGTGATGATCATCTGGCAGAGATTTATGTATTAGAGGGAAGTAAATTTGAAAAGATTACCTCACATAATGACCATGCTTTGTTGCAGCGTTATGTGGCAAAGCCAGAAGAAATCCACTATACATCTGCAGGAGAAAAACTGACTGGATGGGTATTGAAACCAAAGGACTTTGACCCTTCAAAGAACTATCCGGCAGTACTTGAAATTCATGGAGGACCAAGAACAGTCTATGGAACAAGGTTTAACCATGAAATGCAGATGCTCGCTGGAATGGGGTTCTTTGTGTTCTTTACCAACATTCGTGGTTCGGATGGAAGAGGCGATGCTTTTGCGGACATTCGTGGTAAGTATGGTGAAGTGGATTATGAGAATCTGATGGATTTCACCGATGCAGTATTAGCTGCGTATCCTTCTATTGATGAGAAACGGGTGTGTGAAACAGGTGGTTCGTATGGTGGTTTTATGACCAACTGGATTATTGGTCATACCCATCGGTTCTGTTGTGCTGTTTCACAGCGTTCCATTTCCAACTGGATTTCGAAGAGCTTCATCAGTGACATCGGTTTCTACTTTGGACCTGACCAGTGTGGTACAGGGGATGATCCATTCAATTTTGAAAAACTCTGGGCACATTCTCCACTCAAATATGCCAAAGGTGCAGTGACTCCAACATTGTTTATTCATTCGGATGAAGACAGAAGGTGTCCATTACCTGAAGGGATGCAGATGCTGACGGCACTTGCCATGCAGGGCGTAGAGACAAAGATGGTCGTCTTCCATGGTGAAACTCACGAGCTTTCCCGTAGTGGAAAACCACTCCACCGGTTGAGAAGATTACATGAAATCGCGGACTGGTTTGTGAAGCATACAAAAAAAGAGGACTAAGCCTCTTTCGTGGATAAAAGATGACGCCGGGATAGTTCTTTCTCTATGACTTCCCGTTCTGCTTCACTGAGTTGTTTTGCAAGATAATACAGTAACATTGCATCAGGCATAAATCTGTATTTTGCACAAACGATTTCATCCACGACAGTATATGTATAGTTGTTCATCAGGGTACCTCCTGATGCCATACTAGCAGATTGAAGAAAGGTGACTGTACCTGCACAGGTACAATAAAGAAATATGATAAAAGCAATCTTTTTTGACATTGATGGTACACTGATCAGCTTTGACACACATCGCATACCAGAAAGTACAATGCGTACATTACAACAATTGAAGGACAATGGCATACTTCTCTTTATTGCGACAGGTCGTTCCAGAGATGGTCTTAGTGTTCTGGAGGATTTCCCTTTTGATGGGTATGTGACCATGAATGGACAATATTGTTATGAACAGGATGGAACAGTTGTTTATGAAAATACCATTGCAAGAGAAGCACTCATGCTTTTGAAACAGGAATTAAAGAAGCGTCCATTCCCCTGTGGGTTTGAAATGCCGGATGGAAAGATATTCAACTACCGGGATGAAAGGGTAGATGCTGTCCATGCCATTACCTTAAATGATGACCAGCCGGCTGGTGACATTACCGGTATTGAAGACAAGAAAGTTTACCAGGTGATGGCATTCCTCAATGAAGAGGAAGAAAAGGAAGTGATGGCAAAACTGCCAGGCTGTACCAGTGCAAGGTGGTATCCAACATTCTGTGACATTTCTCCAATTGGTGGAACAAAGGTCAAAGGTATGGATATTTTTGCAAAGCAGTTTGGATTTACCATGGAAGAAACAATGGCATTTGGGGATGGTGGAAATGACCTGGCAATGCTCGAACATGCGTCTGTTGGTGTTGCCATGGACAATGGTGTAAAGGCATTGAAAGAAGCAGCAGATTATATTACAGATGATGTGGACCATGATGGTATCCGCAATGCCTGCATACATTATCATTTGATTGAAGGAGGAGAGTGAGTATGTACAAAATCATTGCTTGTGACCTGGATGAAACATTGTTGCGGAAAGACAAGACCGTTTCAGAAAAAGACATTGAGGCAATTCATGCCTATGAAGAAGCAGGTGGATTGTTTGTCTGTGCAACAGGCAGACCATTCTGGACAACAGTAGATACACTGGAACAGCTTGGTCAGCTGAATAAAGAAGGCAGGTATGTCATTTCCTTTAATGGTGGTGCCATTACCGAAAACAAAGGTGACAAATTGCTGCACTTTGCTGGTATTACCTTTGAACAGGCATCTGCCCTGTATAAAAGAGGTATGCAATATGATGTCTGTATGCATGTCTATACTAAGGATGTTGTCTATGCCCATAACATCAACCAGGATGAACTCAACTACCTCGACAGAAGACAGGTTATTACAGTTATTGATAACAAAGACCTTGAATTCTTAAGAGGTACTGATATTGTCAAATGTCTCTATGAGAATACCAATATTCCATATCTGAAATCCGTTGCTGCAGAAATTGAAGATCTGACAAAGGATATGGATGTAAGCTATTCTTCCAACAGATATCTTGAATTCAATAAGAAAGGTGTCAATAAAGGTGCAGGACTTGCAAAACTGGCAGAGATGCTGCATGTTGATATGAAAGATACCATTGCTGTAGGTGATAATCTCAATGACTTGCCGATGATTCAGGCGGCAGGTCTAGGTATTGGTGTAGCAAATACAGTGGAAGACATGAAACCACTTTGTGATGTGATTACCGAGGCAACATGTGAAGAAAATGCGATCAGTGAAGTTATTTACAAGTATGCATTGAAGTGATGCAATTTCAGGTATTCCATTCGTGAATACCTTTTTTTAGAGCCACTATAGGGCAGATGCTGCATACTTCGAAGAGAGTGTTGTCTGAATCGTTTCCTGGAGACTGTTGAAATTGATGAAATTCACATGCATAATTATAACATAAATAAATTTATCATAAATTTGTTTATCATAAACAGGATTATCGCAAGAGGTGGTGGGAAATATGAAGTTTATCGGCAGACAAAGGGAATTAAAGTCACTGGAAAGGGAGTATCAAAGAGATAGTAGTTTTGTTGTGATTTATGGCAGGCGGCGTGTTGGAAAAACAACGCTCATCAAAGAATTCATCAAAGGGAAAACGACATTTTATTATCTTGCGACAGAGGAAATAAAATCGCAGAGCATAAAACGATTTTCGGGAGTCGTCTCCCGGGTAACACACAATCCAATGCTGGAACGCGTAACCTTTTCTGACTGGCTGGATTTGTTCAGGGTTATAGCGGATTTCCAACCGGGAGAGAAGAAAGTTCTGGTTATTGACGAATTTCCTTATCTTGTTAAGGCTGATTCTGCATTTCCCTCTATTCTGCAAAGTGCATGGGATGAGATTCTCAAGGACAGTAATGTAATGTTAATTCTTTGTGGTTCATTCATTGGAATGATGCAAAAATACACATTGTCTTATGATAGTCCATTGTATGGCCGTCGGACTGCTCAAATCCGATTGGCACCATTGTCTTTTTCAAATGTGTATGATGCACAGAATCTTTCCTTTGAGCGTGCGGTGGAACAATATTCAATTACTGGTGGTGTGCCAAAATATATGGAATTTTTAGATGGCCAGGATGGACTGATGGAACAGGTGGTGTCTGTGATTCTTTCGAAAGACGGTTTTTTGTACGAAGAGCCATATTTTTTGTTGAAAGACGAAGTGGGCACCTCCGTGAGTTATTTTTCCGTTATCCGTGCGATAGCAGAAGGAAACCATAAGCTCGGCAAAATTGCAAGTGCACTTGGAACAGAAACATCAGCACTAACACCATATCTTTCTGTACTCAGTGACCTTGGATTTGTTGTGAAAGCAACACCGGTTACGGAGAAAAATCCTGCAAAGTCCCGTAAAGGTCTGTATTTTATTTCGGATAATTTTATGCGCTTCTGGTTCCGTTATGTCTATCCATTTAAAGGAGAGCTCGAGTTAGAGAATACACAAATTGTTTTGGATGAAATTCGAAAAGACTTTGTGCAGAAGTTTGTTGCATTCGCCTATGAAGACATATGCAAGTCTATATTTGCGGATCTTTGCAGAAAAGGCTCTATCGATTTTGTGCCTTCACGGATAGGCGCATACTGGCTGAATGACCTGAATGGTGATACGGAAATTGATGTGATGGCAATAGATCATCAAAACAAAAGATTCTTTGCCGGCGAATGCAAATATCATAATAAGCCTGTAGATGCGCCTGTATATTTCACGCTTTGTGATAAGGTGCAGGCTTCTGCAGAAATCCAGAAGACATTGAAAGGTTATCAGCCCATGTTTGGAATCTTTTCAAAAAGTGGATTTACCCAACGTCTGGTTGATCTTTCTCAAGATAATCCCCAGCTTTTCCTGATTGACGAAGACCATCTTGTATAGAAGAATGAAAATACAGGCAGTCTGAATCACTGCCTGTTTTCAATACGGTATCTGATTATGCTTTGATGATCTGTCTTAATAACGAGAAGAACTTTACCTTCTTTCCATAGAGCAGTACACCTGTGCGGTAGATCTTTGCGGAGAGTTTGCCAATCAGGAAAAGAGAAATGATGAGTACGATAATAGAGCCTGCTATTTCAAAGGTGGAAACTGTACTCATGCCAATGCGGGTAAACATGGCCATTGGTGAAGACAATGGGAACCAGGAAGCTACTATCATGAGTGGGGAGTCCACATCACCACTGCTGATGCCAAAGACAACAATCATGAATGCCGCAACGAATATGAAGGTTAAAGGTGTAAGTGCTGTGCTCAGGTCTTCAATTCTGGAAACGGTTGAACCGATCGCCCCATAGAGGAAGGCATAGATGAGATAACCGAGCAGGAAGAATATCAACATATACACAAGCAGGTGAAGTGGAATGTCAAACAACATTTGTAATATTGGACTATCACCCCAGGCATCCGGATTGAGGTTATAGAAGAGCAGTGCGGAACCAAAGATGACAGCCAGCTGGAAAAGACCAGCAATGCAGGAAGCCAATACCTTGCCAAACATCATGGATGTTGGATCAGAAGTTGCTATGAGCAGTTCCATGACCCTTGAATCTTTTTCTGCTGCGACATGCGAGGCAACCATCTGTCCATACATGGCAATGACCATATACAGTGCCATGATCATAATGTACGTATACAGGAAATTGGTAATCTGGTTCTGGCCAAGGTTTTCTGTGTCATGGGAAACAGACAGGGACATGATCATCTGTGTATCAGAAGCACTGACTCCCATTTCTTCAAAAGCTTGTGCACGGAGTATTTCATTGAGCACAGCATCAGCTGTTTCAGTGTTTGTATCATACATGCCGAGGTTATCGACATAGTATGTATAACGGCTGATGGTATCATCTTCAAAGACAAAGGCACACTCTGCTTCTTTGTTGCGGATCTGTTCCTGTATTTCGGTGAGCGAATTGGTTTCCATTGTAGTAATGGTATAGGTTGGAAAAGCACTGGTGAAGACAGGTTCAAGTACTTCATTCTGATCTGATGAAAGAAGCATGACCGGTTTTTCATCATTGTCATCGGAGATGATACCCGACAAAAGATCCGGCACAAACATCATCAGGGCAAGGATTGCCACCAGGAATGCGGTAATACCGATGAATACTTTGTTTCTGAAATATTCCAGAAGTTCAAACTTCAGGATGGTCATAAACTGTTTCATGCGCGTTCTCCTTCCGTATAATCCACAAAGATATCTGTGAGAGATGGTTCATAGACCTTGATTTCATCAATGTCATATTGCTTTGTCAGCTGAACCATGACTTCATTTTTCGTGTCTTCACTTTCTAATGTGACGAGCAGGTTGTTTTTGTCATCCAGTGTGCCGCCATAGGCTTTCTGTATGGAATTGACCTCACTGGAACGGATGATGAGCTTGTTGCGGGGATAGGTATGACGGATGTCGTCGAGTGTTCCATGCACAACAATCTCTCCATGGTTCAATATGGCAATGTTGTCACAGAATTCTTCAATGTAATTCATCTGGTGACCGGAGAAGAAAATGATTTTATCGTTGGAAATTTGTTCACGAACAACTTCTTCCAATACTCTTGCATTGACCGGATCAAGACCAGAGAAAGGTTCATCGAGAACGATAATGTCCGGGTCATCAATTAATGCTGTGATGAGCTGTACTTTCTGCTGGTTACCCTTGGAAAGCGTATCAAGCCGTTTATTTGCGGAAGAAGAGAGGTCAAGCCGTTCCAGCCATGCCTTACATTTCTGCACAGCTTCTTTATGACCAATGCCTTTGAGCTCCGCAAAATACACAAGCTGGTCGAGGATTTTCTTCTTTGGGTACATCCCTCTTTCTTCAGGAAGATAACCAATTCTTGTCTTTGCTTTATCCATTGGCTTACCATCCAGCCATATTTCACCACTATCTCCCTGGAAGATGTTGAGCAATATGCGGATGGTGGTTGTCTTGCCGGCACCATTTCTGCCAAGCAGACCAAGTGCTTTTCCACTTTCTGCCGTTAATGAGATGCCTTTGAGTACATGGTTTTCACCAAAGGACTTATGGAGGTCTTTGATTTCAAGTTTCATCTTGTTTTACCTTCTTTCGTTACCGTGAGTTCATAGGTGAGTTCAATAAAGATGTAGAGAATCATGAGAATGAAGATGACAAATGTACCGGTATGAAACAATACATTTGAAATGAGTGAAACAATCATCAGAACGATGCATCCTTTACAACCAGCCTGCATGGCCTTCCTGGAAGCTTTGTAGGCAGCCATCTGCTCTGCTTCATCCAGGCTGTTGAAATAAATCTGCTGCCAGTTTTTGTCACCTGGTTCCCCTTCTTTGTGGTAAGCTTTTTTGATGATTTTATAAATGGCTGCACTGGTAAACCCACCAATAAGAGACATGATGACTTCCAATACCAGCTGGACAAAGAACATGGTGTTTTGTGCATCCATTTCCTGTACAAGGTACCAGTCAACGGTTTCACAGATGAAGAAGATGGCAAGTACAGATAAGAAGCTGGAGAAGACAACAAAGCGGGCATTGACCTTTGTCATGTTGTATTCAATCACATCCGCTTCTTCATCTTCTGCTTCTTCCATTCTGGCAATGGACTGTAACAGGAAGCTTCTTGTTTTCATAAACCAGAAGATGGCAACAATGGACAGAATGATGGAAGCTGGCGTGATTACCTGCATCAGTCCGCTTTTGACAAGCATGGTGAGATTTGAAAAATTGTTATGCTTGATGAGTGTACCAATGCCATAACCAACCACTCCACCAAATAGCCCGGCGATGATGAGTATGGCAATAAATCGTTTTGTTCCTCCAAATGGCTTATTCATATTAGTCGTCCTCCCATGTGAAAATGTCTTCTACCGTTACATTGAGTACATTTGCAATTCTGAGTGCCAGAGCAACCGATGGTGAATAGTCACCACGTTCGATCTGGGAAATAGTCTGCCTGGATACACCACACAGATGACCGAGCTCTGTCTGGTTGATGTTGTGCATCGTGCGGAATTCTTTCAGTCTGTTATAGAGTGGCATTCTCACATCTCCTTTCTGATTTGACAACTTTCCTTGTCAATTTCAGTATAGAAATGACAACTATAGTTGTCAATAAGAACTTTTCAGTCATTTTTTATGAGTTTTTGACTGGATTGGATACAATAGAACCATAAAGGAGTACTCATATGGAAAACAGATATGACATTGCGATTATTGGCACAGGTCCGGCAGGTCTTGAAGCCGCAATTACCGCAAAGGTAAGAAATAAAAACATCATTCTTTTTGGAAACAGTGACTTGTCACGAAAGATGCAGGTTGTCGACCATCCGATTCTCAACTACCTCGGTCTGCCTTCGGTAACCGGTAAAGAAATGGCAGCTGCTTTTACAAAGCAACTGGATGAACTTGGCATAACGATTACTGAACGCAAAGTCACAACCGTTTATGCCATGGGTGGTTACTATATGTTACAGACAGATGATAACCAGTTTACAGAAGCGACTACGGTGATTCTCGCATCTGGAGTGGTAGCTGGAAAGCCATATCCAAATGAAGAAAAACTTCTTGGAAGAGGTGTCAGCTATTGTGCAACATGTGATGCGCCATTATACAAAGACAAAGCAGTAGCGGTCATTGGTGGTTCCCCACATGAAGAAAGTGAAGCAGACTTCCTTGGGGAAATCTGTTCCCATGTGTATTACTTCCCGCTGTATAACAGTGAACCATCGTTTCAGACAGATGTAGAAGTGATACAGGAAAAGCCAGTGGAAATCATTGGGGAAAACAAGACAGAAGCACTGCGCACAGATAAGAACACCTATCCGGTAGATTGTGTCTTTGTGTTACGGGAAGCCCAATTCCCAGGACAGATGGTTCCAGGTCTTGAAACGGAAGGCAACAGGGTTGTCGTGGATCTTTCCATGAAGACAAACCTGCCTGGTTTCTTTGCGGCTGGAGACATTACCGGTCAGCCTTACCAGTACATCAAATCAGCAGGACAGGGCAATGTTGCGGCTCTTTCTGCTGTGGATTACCTTGCAAAAATGAATCAGAACTGACAAAACCGCAAATCTGCGGTTTTTGTGTATACGGAGGTACAACATGGAAAAGTTTGAGGAATTTGCACTGGATCAGGAAAAAGACATGGTCGTCACATTGTATTGTGATGGAGAAGACATGTACTATGCCCTTTCCACACCAAACCATACAACGGGAAACCTCATCCGCAATTTTGCTGTGCTGTGCCACCTTCCGCTTTCCCAAAACAAAGATGGATTGTTTGTGATCCGTGGCAAAGTACCAGGTTTCATCAATGGAAGAAATGAGAAAGTCTATATCTTTTCCTTGCGTGACATTACGGTTGCCAACATCTTTCCCGATGGAAGGATTGAACAACGGGCTTCTGTACCTTCCATTTCCAAAACCCTGATGTCACAGACAAAGGACTACCATCTTTCTTTTTTCAAAACAGTTGTGAAAACATTCATTCCTGCTTCCTGCAAGTTCAGAAGTGACCTGCATACCCACATGAATGCCAACCTTCCATCGGATGTATATATTGCCCTGGCAATTTATCATCAGCTTGTCTGTCCAAAAGACTTCATTGCGAAAACAAGATTGAAACTGACAGGTAAACAGAAAGAGCAGGAAGAAATCAGCTTTGCCCAATTGTTTGCGGATAACGAAGCAGATGCTTTGGAAAATATCCACCGCATACGTATTGCCCTTGCCGTACGCAAAGATGGACAGGCTGTATTCACGGATCTTGAAGAAGTGTATAAGCGAAGATATGTGTTTACCAAAGGAACAACCGCAAAGCAGACAACAGAATGTACTGCCATACCAGAGGAAACCATACAGTCCATACTTCAGAAGATAAAGGAAGACCATTCCACAGCATACAAAAACAATTCCTTGTACCAGGACCTTCTGTTGTGGATAGCCAGGATGTATGCCTCCCATGGCATTTATTATGTTGAAATCTCGGATACTGCCTTCTGTAAAGCAGAAACAGCCTTGCATCATCTTCTGGAAATTCATGAAATCATGCCTATGATCACAAAGGAAACTGGTGTGACAATCCGCTTTCTTGCTGGTATCAGAAGAATATCGCTCAATGGAGAAGAAGACGGGGAAGAAACACTGTCAAAGGGTCTGACCGTATTAAAAACCATTGCGGAAGATCCATACATTGCAGGAAGTGACATTCTTGGTGAAGAAGTCAATGATATCCGGGAACTGAAACCGGTCATCAAAGAACTTGTCCAGTTTGCCAAAGACATTCCCTCGTTTGTCATCCGCATTCATGCCGGGGAAAATGACTGCCTGCGTGACAATGTCGCAAATAGTATTGAAACTGTGCTTGAAACACTGGAAGAAGGACAGACTGTACCACATATCCGTATTGGACATGGACTGTATACGGCAAATCTTTCTACAAAAAAGGGGAGAAAGCTGATTGAACTGTTACATATAAGCAAAGCCATTCTTGAATTCCAGATCACTTCCAATGTGCGGTTGAACAACCTCAGTTCTTTGTTGCATCATCCATTGAAACAGTATCTCGAAAATGGGGTTGCCTGTGTACAGGGAACCGATGGTGGCGCCATCTATGGAACAGACTCCATTGATGAACAGCTTGCCTTGCAAAGACTGCTCGACCTGGATGAAGAAGACCTTCGTAAGATGAAACAGACTGAAACAAAGGTTATTGAAGAAGGTGTGCAGGCAATGCAGGAAAAGATGCTGCGACTGGAAGAGAACAGAAAAGGAAAGCCGGTTGATGTGTATTACAAAGAAAAGCTGTTGGAAGAGAAACCTGTAGAAGTGCATCTGAACAGGTGTGTTATGGTGCAGGTAAAAAAGGTACTGACAGAAAACAGGACATGCTTGCAGGGCAGGATACCGGTGATACTTGCCGGGGGAAGTTTCAACAATGACCAGCATGTGACACGAATGCACAAAGAAGAAAGGGCGTGGTTAGATCAATTGATCCATGACCTGGATGGTGAAAATGTGTGCTTTGTTGTGGGGCATATGATGAAAGGCTATGAGAAATATGTGGTGGAAAAGTGCAGAGACCGAATTCCTGTTATTGCCTTTGTGCCACAGGAAATGACCATGCAGGAATGTGATGTGCTCAGAAGAGCTGGTGTCAATGTGTTTGTGAGTGAGGCATTGCGTCCGATGGAATTGTATAAAGGAATAGCAGAAGAAATCTTTAAAAGAAGGCGGTATGTGCTCATCGTATTAGATGGAAATAGTCCGGCAGTCAATCTCATCCAGGAAGCCCATAATGGTGTTTCAAAACACAATATCTTTATCAATGGACATCATCGTTTGTTACGACAAAAAGCACAATCCCTGAAGGGATATGTGCACGTGTTAAAGACCACGGAAGATGTAAAGGAAATTCTCAGGATAACAAAAAATGAATATCCAAATCTGTCTGGGGTTTTGAAAGTGAATCCAACCCGTGGGGAAAACGTGGGGTGTGATTGAACTTTAACCAAAGACATTTGGGGTGAAAT
>CASEPS010000047.1 GCA_949289855.1 uncultured Erysipelotrichaceae bacterium | reverse complement strand
GAACTCTTTCTTCATGTCCTCAAGAAAAAAGGAATGGAAGGTAAATTCAATGGAAATTGGCAATTAACACTTGACAAAGGCTTTTACATAACAGAAGTTCAATTTCAATTCCAATGAGGATTTACTCCCAATCGTGTGGGTTGATCGTTACGATAACAACAATCCAGGTAACAATACGTTCACTAATGAACAGGTGAATTTGATGGATACATTAGATCTGTCTGTAACAAAGAACTGGTTAAATGATTTTAATAACTATTGGGGTACAAGACCAGTAGATTCTAAAAATGAAACAAACTGGAAAGTGGATTATCAGCTTCAGCAATCCATTGATAACAACGATTGGTATGATTTTGACATCAATGAATATGGATATGACATTATTGTTAATGATGTAAATCTTGGTCGAGTTGAAAAATATCAATATCTGACAGGTGAACTGGATACTGAAGCTAGTGATACGGTGACGTACTCTAAACTTCCTGCTGGTGGTATTTTGAAAATCACAGATGCTTCTGGAAACTCTCAATATGTAGTTGCAAAGGAATTCCAATATCGTGTTCTTGAAAAGAATACTGATCAGGCTGCTACACCTTTAAATGAAAAAGAAAGGTTCAACAATGCATATGTTGTTACTTATGAAACAGGTAAAGATGAAGGTGGTAAAGAAAATCCTAATCACCTTATCATAAATAACACAATGCAGGTAACAAGCCGATTTGCAGAAAAGAAGTGGGCGGATGCTAATCTCAAAGGTACTGTTACATTCGAGTTGGAATATCTGAGTGATGATGGAAGTGCAAACGGAAAGTGGATTCCATTCACATTACATATAAGCGATCAGGATAAGAGTGCTACGGTGACATTGGATGGTAAGGCTGATACTGATATAACCACAGAAAAGTTCTGGGAATACGAGTCATGGAAAGCTAAGTGGATTAATTTGCCTGATCAAATGCCTGGATCCAAATTGGATGAAAAGAATCAAACGAAATATCGTGTGGTTGAAGTGATTACTGATAATAATGCTTACGGATTAGATGTCAATAATAATAAAGAATTAGATGGTAGTGGGACAGATAGTGATCCGTATGTGCTAGTTGGTTCAGGTACATCAGAAGACAATCCTTTTACAGTAACGAATGAGTTTACCAAGATGAGAGTATCCAAGACAGTAACAAGACCTGCCAGTGGAGAGATAAATACTGCAATTACTGAAAAAGAATTCACGTTTACAATAACTCCAGATGGGAATTTGATTCCTAACAGTGCTAAGTATCAGATATTTAGTCCAAATGAATCTGGTGTAATGCAGCCGCTTGAAGCTCCTAAACCATTAAAAGTAAATGGTGTTGCAAAGTTCAATCTGAAAGATGGTCAGTATGCATTGATCTATGGCTTGAAAAAGGATGTAGATTATACAGTCACTGAAACGCCAGTAAAAGATGACGATGGTTCTGATGCGTTAGATTATAAGGTTACATATAAAGCAACGGAATATCAGCTTGTTGTTAGTGAGACAGGCGAGAAGCAATGGAAGGA
Source organism: uncultured Erysipelotrichaceae bacterium (assembly GCA_949289855.1). Classification (GTDB taxonomy): domain Bacteria; phylum Bacillota_I; class Bacilli_A; order Erysipelotrichales; family Erysipelotrichaceae; genus Bulleidia. Next base: position 14,566 of record CASEPS010000047.1, on the reverse strand, counting down.
AAATTCTAATGAAAATGATAATTCCGTTAAACTTACATCTAATAAGCCAACGACTACAAAAGAACCATTACCAACAATTGATGTTACAAATGAAAGACTTGGTAAGATAACGATCACCAAGACAAATCTGGATGGAACGGAACGTCTTAATGGCATGGAATTCAAACTTGAAGTTTACAATGTAACGGAAGGGTGGATTGCTGCGAAAAGGTGGAGTCCGGAAAAGAAAGCATGGGAGGTTCATGGGGTTGAAACTTCTAAAACATATGGTAATCAGAAGGGTTTAGTCATCTTCAAGAATCTTGAATTGGATAAGAAGTACAGATTGACTGAAACTGTCGCTCCTGGACATCATAAATATCCGATATCAATTGAATTTGTTCTTCCGTATAATCCAGATCTTAAAACAACGGGCAAAAAACCCGAACAACCTGGAGGAGAGTATTACTACACAATTGATGGTGAGGAATATTATCCGGAAATCAAGATGACGATCGAAAATGATGATGCATTCCTAATGCCAGACACATCCGGAACAGGATTCTTCTGGCCAGGTATGATCGGCGTAGCCGTATCAGTACTCTCGGCTGGTGGATACGTAGTAACAAGAAAAAAGAAGAAAAGGGAGGAAGAAGAAAACGAAGAAGTAAATTAATGTAGCAGTTTTGTTTCAAAGAAAAAAATGGGAGAAAAAGTATGAAAAAGAATTGGATGAAAAAACTTTGCGCTGCCCTATGTGCAGCAACCTTATTCGCATCTGGTTTAGCAGTAACAGTTAATGCTGCTGGCGAGAAAATTGAACCGTTTGGTTGGGAAGATTATAAGAATCTTGTTGCACCAGAAGATTTAGGTATTGCTAGTGCCAAAGATCTATATGGTGAAGTAGAAATTACCAAGAAGATTGCTGATCCAAAACAGACGGGGTTTGATCCAAATGATAAAACTGAAATACCTGTAAACGGTGTTCAGTTTACAATGACCAAAGTTGGTGATTATGCTGTGGTTGAAGATGCAAATGGAAACCCTTCTGTTATGATTGGCATCCATGAAGATGTCCTTAAAGCAATTGGTTATAGTGTTCCAGCAACAGCGGTAAAAGATACAACCACTGGTTATGTTTATCTGACATCTGATGTTTACAATAATCTGAATAAAGATTATCTGTTTGTTGATGATTCTAAAAATCAGAAATTCAACATCTCGGCATTTGATACAGCAATTGAACAATATCAAACAGATAAGATTGTAACCCCAATTACAGGAAAAACAGGTGATGATGAAACTGACCCTGAAGACGGAGTTGCTAAATTCCATAGTGTTCCATTTGGTATTTATGTTGTTCGTGAAACAAATGTTTATTATGCTGTTGCAGATGTAAATGGCGATGGAGCTAAGGAAAGTGTTTACTTCAGCAAGAAACAGCATCCATATCTGATTTCTGTTCCTGCAAGTGTAAATGATAAATGGACGAAAAATATAGATGTCAATGCAAAGAATGACACAGAACCTGTTGATCTTGATAAACTGATTGTTCGTGATAGTAATTCTTTGACAGGTAACAATGGAACAAATGATACAGATGTTACACATATTGGTGACACTGTAGAATTCCAGCTTAAGACAGAAGTTCCTGCACTGGATCCAACACAGCCTGGCGATAAAATTGATAATTATGTGATCAATGATGTCATTAGTAAAGGCTTGACACTGCTTGATTATTCTGCCACAGCAAATACTGCCAATATTACTGTAAAGGATTCTGCAGGAACAACTTATAATAATGGTACAGATTATAATGTAGTCAGCGACGGTAATGTTTACGATGCGGAAGATGAAAGCACTATTGCTGATGATACATTTACAACAGATGATTATGCTGGGGGATCATCTTTCAGGATTGTATTTACCCAAGATGGTTTGAATAAACTGACAAAACTGGCTAAGAATGGCAATTTTGACAATTACATTCTTGTCAATTATGTTGCAAAAGTTAACAGTGATGCAGTGGTTGGAACAGTAGGAAATCCGAATAAAGTACAACTTGTTTATAGAGCTGCAGGAAGCCATTATATCGGCACTGGCTGGGAAGAAGTATGGGAATTTATCTTTAAAATGGAAGGAACAAAGTATTTTGATGGAAAGGCATTTGTTCCAACGGAGGGAGAAACAAATCCTAACAATAGCGTCGAATTTGAACTGTATCAGTCTACTAATGGTGGAGAAAAGAAGCTTGTTAAATTCAGCGAAGTGAAAGATACCAATGGTGTTGTGACAGGATATCTTTACAATCCTGAAGGAACAGTAACAACTCTGAAACCTGATGCAAATGGTAAGTTCCATATTACCGGACTTCCAGTTGTTGATGAAAGTAAAGATACATTCTATCTGAGAGAAACAGCTACAGCTCCTGGGTATAACAAGATCACTGAAGATATTGAAATCACACTTGTTGCTGCTAATAAGACAGATACTGGTAAGACCGATGAATATACAGGACTTCTTTTACGGGAAGAATGTAAGGTGAATGCAAAGACTCCTTCAATTAATGCTGACGGTACAGGTATAACTTTCACAGTAAACAACACATCTGGTTTCCAGCTTCCTTCCACTGGTGGAATGGGTATCTGGATGTTTGTCATCGGTGGTATGGCAGTGATCGGTTGTGGTCTTCTGTACTATCGCAAGAATGCGAAGTCTGCTAAGTGAGTGGTAGTAAGAAACACCCACTGCTTGTTACAGGTGGAATTATAGGACTTGGTACGTGTCTTGCAGTCTATCCTTTTGTTAGTAACTTCATGTATGAGAAATCTCAGGAAGACATGATTCTTGAAATGGATGAAACTGAGATAGATGATAGTGAAGTGCAAAGGGAAAAGGAAGCTGCAGATGCGTACAACCGTTACCTGTTAGAAGAAAATATTATCCTGACTGACCCATTTGATCCTGAGGCATTTGCCAAAGATTTGGAAATGGGTTATGAAGATATATTGAACACCTATGGTAATGGATTGATGGGGTATCTCGAAGTACCTGCTATCAATCTTTCACTTGGTATATACCATGGTACATCAGCGGATGTATTGAAGAATGGTGTAGGACACCTGGAAAATACATCTTTACCAGTCGGGGGAAAGAGCACACATGCGGTTCTTTCCGCCCATACTGGTTTGTCTGACAAGAAACTGTTTACTGACCTTGTGCTTCTTGAAGAAGGGGATATGTTCTACATCCATGTTCTTGATGAAGTACTGGCCTACAAAGTAGACCAGATAGCAGTGGTAGAACCAGAAGATACTTCCTTATTATATGTAGTACCTGAGGAAGACCTTGTTACCCTTGTGACTTGTACACCGTATGGTGTCAATTCTCACCGGTTGTTAGTACGAGGGAAGAGGGTACCATATGTAGAGGAAGAAAAGGAACAAACCGAAAACAAAGCTTCCTTCATGGCAAGCAGCTGGATGAAACAATATGCTATTGCGGTAGGTGCCGGTACATTACTGGTGGCAGTGATATTGTCAGTTGGCATATTCCTGGATAGAAAAGGAAGGAAGAAACAATGACTGGTTTGAAGAATCGTATCATTACTTTTCTCTTTGTTGTGACTGGTCTATGTTTAATCAACTATCCATTTCTTTCCGAATGGGTGAATTCCTTTCACCAGGCAGAAGTGTTAAGTACATATGACGAAGCACTTGCCAATACAAGTGAAGAAGAACGGAATGCATATATTGCGGAAGCCATGCAATATAATGCAGGACTATTGGAAAGCAATGTCACACTGACAGATGCTTTCTCAAGTGGTGGAAGTTCTGATGAAACATATCTTTCATTACTATCACTTAGTCCGGATGGTGTCATGGGTACCATTGAAATACCCTCCATCCATGTAACACTACCCATCTATCACGGTACTTCATCAAAAGTACTGGAAGAAGGTGTTGGACACCTCGAAGGCTCAAGCCTTCCGGTTGGTGGAAGTGGTACACATGCGGTACTATCCGCACATAGTGGTTTACCAGAAAAGCTATTGTTTTCTGACATTGACCAGTTATCTGTTGGTGACCACTTCAAACTACTTGTCTATGGACTGAAACTGGAATATGAAGTAGATGACATCCGTGTGGTAGAACCATGGGATACATCCTATCTTTCCATACAACCAGACAAGGACATGGTAACCCTTGTGACTTGTACGCCCTATGGTATCAATTCTCACAGGTTGTTTGTGACTGGTCACAGGGTGGAATGGAAAGATACAGAAGAAACAGCTGAAAGTGAAGAACAAGGTATACATATTGGTATACGGGAAATACAGATTGGCATTCTTGCTTTGTCAGCTGTTGTACTTCTTGTATCAGGAAAAATGCTGTTTTTCAGCAAAAGGAGAAACAAAAAATGAGTAAATACAAATGGATGAAAGTTATCAGTATATCGGCGGCACTTTTGTATACTGCTGCAGGCTCCTTTGTCTATGCGGATGACAGCGAACCAGCAACAGAAGCAAGCATAACCATACAGTTGAAAGATATTGAAACAGACTGGAAGGATGTCAGATTCTCCTGTTGGAAGATTGGTGAAATGGATGTAAACAGTGAACCTGTCTATGTATTATCTGACTTGTTGGACAGTGACATAGACCTCAATGCTTTACCAACGGGTACACTGGAAGATAACCGCAATGCCGCAAAACAACTGAGTACACTTGTGGAAGACAGTGGTATCACACCACTATATGCAACAAGTGATGCGGAAGGCATGGTTTACTTTGAAAACCTGGAAACAGGTGTCTACCTCATCATCCAGGAAGACAGTGCAAAGTATGGAACGATGGATCCTTATCTTGTCAGTGTTCCATATTCTGAAGATGGCATGACATATGTCTATGATGTCGTCACTTCTCCTAAAGCAGAACCATATGTCGAACCAGAAGAAGTAGAAACAGGTGTAAGAACAAACTATACACCATACTTCATTCTGGCAGGACTATCGGTCCTTGGCATTGGTTACATTCTGTATAAACGAAACAAAACAATTGCGTAATTTACGTCGATCCCTGCATGTCGGCCCCATGAATGCAGGGTTTTTTTGTCATTTGTCTTACGAGATGTGCATTCTGTCGCATGAAGAACATTGCTCAAAAGGTTTCCGTATACTGTTGTTAAGGGTAGTTCGTAATTATGCTGCGATGGTATAATGGAACTACTAATATATCTTGAATGGGAGGAGAAGATTATGAAATGTCCTAATTGTGGTGCAGAATTACCTGATGATGCTGCGTTCTGTATGATCTGTGGCGCACCGATGGAAAAGAAGAACGATGAGGTAAAGGAACCTGAGCCTCCATCTATTGATGCTGAGGTGGAAAAACCGGTTGAACCACTTGTGCCTGAAAAGCCAGTTGTGGAAGAAAAACCAGAGGAAATGCCTTCGGTGGAACCTCTTCCTTCAGGAAATGAGGTACCACATGTTGAAGAGCCTGAGCCTGTAAAACAGGAACCAGTACCACCAGTTGATCCTGGCATGCCTGTTCCGCCAGTTCCTCCAAAACCACCGGTAGAACCTGGCAAGCCTGCAGGAAAGAAGCCAATTCCCAAGAAGCTGATTATCATTAGTGCTGTTGCGGTAGTCGCAATTGTTGCATGCATTGCAGGATTCCTCTACTTTGGTTCCTTTGTGACCGTACACCTGATTACGGATAATCTCAGTGCTGCTGTCACTGGTGGTAATAACTATGGCACGGTTGCCTTCAATGGTTATGGAAGAGACATGTCAGAGCTTGTCGAGAAGTATTCTGACAAGGCATCGCAGTCAGTTGATGATCTTTCTAATCTTGACTGGAATGCTCTTGCGGACAGTGCAAGCGACTATGCGGATATTTATGCATTTGAGTCCAGCATTGCATACACTGTGGAATATCCGGATGGCAAGGAAAATGGTAAATTGTCCAATGGCGATGTGATTAAGATAACTGCTGAATATGATGAAGACCTTGCCAAGGAACTGCATATTACTGTCAAAGATACGGAATATGAATATACGGTAGAAGGACTTGCTGACCTTGTGGAAGTAGACCTTTTTGAAGGCCTTGAAGTAGGCTGGGGTGTTTCTTACTATGGCAGTACACCAACTTTACAGGTTGAACAAACAAGTGATGATGAATTGTTACAGAATATCAGCTACTATACAGAAGAAGTAGATGATACTACCGTTGAGGTGACTGCCAGCATTGATGAAGAATCGCTCATCAGCCAGGGTTACATTGCCAAGGACAACACCTATACAAAGACATATGATGTTGGGCAAAGACCTATTCCGATCACAAGCCTTGATGGTGAAGGCGTAGAAGAGGCTTATCGTCAGGAAGCAGAAAAGGTCGCTACAGCTTACCAGAACATGTGTTCCAAGATTTATGTCGAAGGTAATCCTGTGACAATTTCCAGCTACACTGTCACTGAAATCGATGAAGGCTGGAGTGGTATTGATGCGGAAGTAACCTATACATTATCCGATGGCAGAACATATACTACATCGTATGATATTATGCTCTACCGCATGGGAGATGATTCCATTTCTTCTTTGATGGATTATGAGTTTGACAACGATTCCTGTGAATTAAGTAAGTATAGCCTTGATGACTGATTGAAAGGAGTCATATGTATTCGATCAATAAAACATCTGCTGAGTTTCGCTCTATTGCAAGACTTGCCTTAAAAGGAAAGTGGCCAATCGCTATCCTTGCAGGGCTGATTACCGTATTGCTGGGAGGTTCTTTCAGCCCGACAACCTTTGAATTCAACTTCAATGTAACCAGCAGTGATACAGGAAGTGCATTGGACCTTGGTAACAGTATATCTTTACTGCCAGACTGGTTTCCGGCAATTGCCTGGACGATGGTGATAGTCGCTATCATTTATGCCATTCTTTACTTTGTGATTGGTTCTGTTGTTGCGATAGGTTATGCAAAGTTCAACCTTGAAATCGTTGACCATGGTGATGCCAAAATAGGAGACATCTTCTCCTGCATGAACATGTGGAAGACGGCTGTAGCAGCAAGACTATTGACTTCACTCATTGTCTTCTTGTGGATGTTACTGTTGATAATTCCAGGAATTGTGGTCGCCTATAACTATGCGATGACAGACTACATCCTTGCTGAAAATCCCGACATGACTGCACGTGAAGCAATGCGTGCATCCAAAGAAATGATGAAAGGCAACCGGTGGAGATTGTTTGTGCTGGAACTGAGCTTTATTGGCTGGGCTATCCTTTGCGTTTTCACCTGTGGACTTGGCACATTTGTGTTGGCACCATATCAGGAAGCAGCCTATGCAGCTTTCTATCGGGAAGTATCATTTACCGAATAAAGTAACAAATGCGGAAGAATTGCTCTTCCGCATTTTCTTGACCAAAGTATATTACCTGCGCATAATCAGAAAATATGGGCTATTGATACCTGCGCATAATCGGAAAATTTCTATTTAACACTAAATGCCACAAATGCGACCTGCTTGAAGATATCTTTTTGCTTCAGCGGATTGTTTCTGTCAGCCAGTCCAGTAAATACTGTACCTGTATGCCGTCATAATTCCCTTGTGTCAGACGGTCCATAGTCAGGATGATTTTTGGATAATTGTCACGTATATTTTCAAGTGGTCTGATTTCACGTTCGAAGGTTTCTTTTGCGGTCATGTTGGCAGTGACCTGAAAATATGTATATGTGCCATCCCTTTCAGCCACAAAATCCACCTCAGTATTTCCAACCTTGCCAACACATACTTTGTAACCGCGACGCAGTAGTTCAAAATACACTATATTTTCAAGGGAGAATCCCAGGTCATAACTTTTCCGCGGAAGGATATGGTTTCTCAGACCAAGATCAACAATATAGAATTTCTGGTTTGTTTTGAGAAGTTGTTTTCCAACAATATCAAACCGATCAGCGGGATAAAATATATAAGATTCTGTCAGTGCTTCTACATAATTGTCTACTGTATTTGGAGAAACCTTTCTTCCATTGGAAACAAGATAATCCGCAATGCTTTTGATGGACACGGGATTGCCAACAACACTTGCCAGATATTTTGCAATTGTTTTCAGCAGTGTTATGTCAGTAATTTTTAGTCTCGAAGGATCACTTTCCTTTCTTTTTTCTCTGTCTTCAATGTCATTCACGATTACGGTGTTGTAAATTCCTTCCAAATACGTATTTACCTTCTCAGAAGTGCGATTCATCGTTGTGAGATATGGCAAACCACCATATTGCAAGTACTCGGAAAATGCCTGCTCTATCTCTGTTTTCGTTGCGGATAAATATTCCTGGAAAGAAAGCGGTAGTATTTTGATCTCTACATATCTTCCTGTCAGCAGTGTTGCGAGATCTCCTGAAAGCATATAGGCATTAGAACCTGTGATATACAGATCTATCCCAGGCTTGATATACAGACTGTCCACAACTTTTTCGAAAGAAGGTACTTTCTGTATTTCATCCAGAAAAATATAGGTGGTTTTGTCATTTGCCAGGTGTTCTTTGAGATACTGGTACAACTTGCCATAATCAAGCAGGCTTTCATATTCCAGATCTTCAAAGTTGATATAAATAATCTGGTCTTTTGAGATGCCATTTTCCATCAGCCATTGTTGAAACTGTAGAAAAAGTGTAGATTTTCCCGAACGGCGGACACCAGTCACCACTTTGATCACCTGTTCATCCTTCCAGCTGATGAGACGGTCTACATATGCTTTGCGCAGTATCATGCCAATCACCTCCTCTGTATGTATATTCCCATATTAGCATAAAATGTGATAAAAACAGAGAAATATTCCCATTTCAGAATATTTCTCTCTAAAATTATCAATTTGTGCTGAAAACGGAACAAAAAATGAGGAAGTGACCTTCCTCATCTGTTAACCAAGCCGTGATAAGAGATATGGCACTGCCTGTTCGAAGTTAACACCATAGGTATTATGGTTTTCTTCAAGCAATGTTACTCTGATACATTCTTTGACATAGTCACAGGCAATGGCAACAGCTTCCGGGAAACTCTTGCCAATGACAAGTGCACCACATAATGTACTTGCCCAGATGTCACCTGTACCATGGAAGTGTTCTCTTTCTTCTTCATTGAAGTAAGAGAAATATGTATTGGTAGACTTTGTATAGGCATACGCACCAAGCTTTCCATCAGAAAGAGAAATACCTGTGAGTACTGCACTATCACAGCCAAGGTCTGTGAGTTTCTTCAATACTTCGCGGACATAGATTTCGTCGTAACTTTTTTGATAAGGAATGTTGAGCAGGAAGGATGCTTCTGTCATATTTGGACAGATGATGTCTGCTTCCTTGCAAAGCTTTGCCATAGCTGCTGCATATTCTGGTGTAAACCCAGGATACAGGGAACCATTATCTGCCATACATGGGTCAATGATCTTCAGCTTTCCATTTCCAAAATCAGCTAACAGCTTATGGGCTATATCAAGCTGTTCGAATGAACCAAGGTAGCCTGTATATACAGCATCGAATGCGATATTTTCTTTCTTCCATACATCCATGATCTTCAAGAGTTCATCTGTAAGATCATGGAATGTCCATGAAGAAAATGCGGTATGTGTAGAGAGTACTGCTGTAGGCAATACTGCTGCTTCTACGCCCATTGCGGAGATGACCGGCAGTGCTGTTGTCAAAGAACACTTGCCTACACAGGAAATGTCCTGCATGGTTACAATGCGTTTCATCGTAAACCTCCTTCATATTCAGTTTCCTATTATAGCATCGTTGAAAGTTTGTGACGGAGAAAGAACACAAAACGTAGTACAATACTGGTATGGACGATATGCTTTCTTTGAAAGAACTCGAAGCAACTGACGGCATGTATCTCATGGATTTATTTGACTACCCATTGGAATTACCCAAGGCAGAACTTCTTGCTATGCGCATGTGTAAAGAAGCAGGTGTTTGTATGCTTGTGTTTTATGGAGACGAGGCTGCTGGCATCATAGAAATGCATGGAAATGAAGTTGGTTACCGTGTTCGCAAGGCATATCGCAATAAGGGCATTGCGACAAAGGCATTGAGATTGTTTCTGAAAAGTCATGCTGGAGAAAGAATATATGCAAAGTGTGAAAAGAAAAATGTGGCTTCCAGCAGGGTTCTTGTTACAAATGGCTTTGTTCTGGTAAAGGAAGAAGGCAACATATGTCAGTATGTATGGGAATAATGAGGCATGCGGGCATATGTTTGTGCACATTTATGCATTCTTCATAAACACTTTACGTTGATTTCACAAACAATGGATGGCGATCTGTTAAAATAAAAACGTTTGATGGGAGATAGTATGATTAAGGAATTATATAAAGAAGGCTGTACACAGAATCGTGAATTATCATGGCTGAGATTTGATGACCGCTGCCTCAATGAGGCAAAGGATACGACGGTTCCACTATTAGAAAGATTGAAGTTTGTTTCTATTTTTGGTTCAAACCTGGAAGAATTTTTCATGGTCAGAGTTGGTTCTCTCTATGACATGGAAAGTGCCAAGTTTGATGCTATTGACAACAAATCAGGTCTTACTGCAAAAGGACAACTGGATGCCATCTATCCGATGGCAAAGCGGGAGTGTCATAAACGTGACAGAATCTTCAGCGACCTGCGTGAACAGATGGAAGAAGTCGGTATTTATGACATTGAAAAGGTAGAAGACTGCACAAAGAGTGAAATCAAATATTTGCGGAAGTATTTCCGTTCCCGCATTGAACCATTGCTTACGGCACAGATTGTGGATACACATCATCCATTTCCAAATCTTATGACTGGTGTGACCTATGTTGCCTGTGTATTGAAGATGAAGAAACATGGTGTGTTTGGCTTTATCAATGTGCCTGGCACATTAGGCGACATTGTTGTATTGCCTGATGAAAAGAATCTGCGCTATGTACATACCGAAGACATTGTGAGCTACTTTGCCGGAGAACTCTTCCCGGATTATGAAATCCAGGAAAGGGTCAAGCTCAAAATCAATCGCAGTGCGTATGTTGATGCGGATGATGAAGCATTTGATGATATTCGTGACTACCGTCAGAAGATGATGAAGGTATTGCGGGAAAGAAGAAAGATGAATGCGACAAGACTTGTCTTCAGCCACAAGCCTTCTGCGGTACTTGCCAAATACCTGATGCGCCACCTCAATGTGACACAACAGATGGTATTTGTCTCTGATGCCCCATTCTCCATGAAATATGCCTTCTCACTTGGTAAATTGCTCGATGAGGAACAACAGAAGGAATTCCTGTATGAACCATATGAACCAAAGATGACGAAACAGTTCAACTACAAACAGAAACTGTTTGCACAAATCCAGAAGAAAGATATCCTTCTTTCCTACCCCTATGATTCCATGACACCATTCATCAACCTTGTCAAAGAAGCTGCAGATGATCCACATGTCGTATCGATCAAGATTACGATTTATCGTCTGGCAAGCCATGCCAGACTTGTGGAATACCTTTGTCAGGCAGCGGAAAATGGCAAGGAAGTCGATGTGCTCATTGAGCTCAAGGCACGCTTTGATGAACAGAATAACATTGACTACTCTGAAAAGCTCGAAGATGCTGGCTGTAATGTGTTCTATGGGTTTGAACACTACAAAGTACATTCCAAGATCTGCCTCATTACCCGCCATGAGAAGGAAAAGATCAGCCATGTGGCAATGCTTGCGACTGGCAACTTCAATGAAAATACCGCAAAGCAGTACACTGACCTTGCTATATTGACAGCCAACCCGGATATCATTGAAGATGCGGTCAACTTCTTCCAGAACATGATGATTGGCAGACTGGATGGTGAATACAAGTCATTGTTAGTGGCACCGGTTTCCCTGAAGTCTACGGTACTTTCTCTGATAGAAAGGGAAACAAAGAAGGGGAAAGATGGGTATATCTTTGTCAAGATCAATGGCTTTACCGATGAAGATGTCATGGCAGCCATGGTCAAAGCATCTCAGGCTGGTGTAACCATTGAAATGGTCATTCGTGGCATATCCTGCCTTTTGCCAGGTGTAGAAGGAAAGACGGAGAATATCCATATCCGTTCCATTGTTGGCAGATACCTTGAACATTCCCGCATTTACCTCTTTGGTAAGGGAGAAGACGAAAAGATGTATATTTCTTCTGCCGACTTTATGACAAGAAATACTGAACGCAGGGTTGAGATTGCCTGCCCTGTACTCGATACAAAGATCCGCAAGATGCTTCATGAATATGTAGACCTCTGCCTCAAAGATAATACAAAGGCACGTAATCTTGGTGCCAATGGCCGCTATTATAAGATAAAGAATGAAGAAGAAAAGATCAGCTGCCAGGACGAAATGATGAAGAAGGCAGAAGGTGAACCAGAATCCAGGCGTACCCGCCGTGGTACAAGGACTGCGGTTGTCTTTGACACAAAAATGAAGCACAAGGATATTGTGAAAGAAAAGGAAGAATAATTTATGATTCATATTACCGTTACCACAATGGATGGAACGGCATATGAGAATACGTACAACGAAGGCATCACACCAGCAGAACTTGCAGGTATGGTGCCTCTTCCTTATGATGTACTCTCATGCCGTATCAATAATGAAAACAAAAGACTTGATGAACCACTATACACTGACTGTAAGGTGGAACTGTTGGACATGCGGGACAACTATGCCAACATGTCCTACCAGTCAACCCTTGTCTTCCTCTATGTTTCTGCTGTACATGCAGTACTGAAGGACAAGGCAGATGTCATCATTGCCAACTCGCTTTCCAAAGGTTTGTTTACAACCATTGGGGTAAGAGTAGACGATGACATAGCAAGCCGCATAGAAACCCTGATGAAACAATGGGTGGAAGAAGACATTCCATTCGAAGAAATTGCCTGCAGTGAACGAGAACTTGAAGAATGCCTTTCATTTGACAGACATAAGGAAAGAAGAAGACTGTTAGACAGCAGTAATGCATTGGAAAGTGCACGCCTTTACCGGTTCAAAGACCAGGAAGATTTGTTCTATATGCATTTGTTACCATCGAGTGGTTATCTGAAATACTTTGAACTGAGACGTTACCGTTCAGGTATTCTGTTGCGTTTCCCGGAACAGAGAATGCCGGATGTCATTCCCCCATATAAAGAACAGAAACTGCTCTATGAAGCCTTCTCCGAAGAAACACTCTGGGAACACCTTCTGAACATTGACTTTGCGGCTGACCTCAATGCAAGTATGCAGGAAAGATACCAGGAAGTGATCATGGTTTCTGAAGCACTACATGAAAAAAAGATTGCGGAAATTGCCGGGCGCATAGCAGAGGAAAAGAAGAGAATCATTCTCATTGCTGGACCTTCTTCCAGTGGTAAAACCTCTTTTGCCAAACGACTCTCTGTACAGTTACAGGTATGTGGGCTGAAACCATTGTATTTAGGTACAGATGACTACTTTATTAACAGAGGTGACATGCGTCCGGATGAAACTGGAAAGATTGACTTTGAAGCACTGGATGCAGTGGACACAAAACTGTTTGTCGAACAGATGAATGCCTTGTTACAAGGAGAGACGGTAGACATACCGGTCTATGACTTCATAGAAGGCAAAAAGAAATATGGTACCCGCATTACTTCCATTAAACCTTCCCAGCCAATTGTCATTGAAGGTATTCATGGACTGAATCCAAAGCTGACAGAGAATATCGCAGATAGTGAAAAGTTCCGTATTTATATCAGTCCATTGACTTCACTCAACATAGACGCACATCATCGTGTGCCAACAACAGATGCCAGAATGTTACGGAGAATGATCCGTGACAACCGGACAAGGGGCAGAAGTGCAAGTGAAACAATCAATGGATGGAAAGACGTACGCAATGGAGAAGAAAAGTGGATCTTCCCGTACAATGATACAGCAGATGCCTTCTTCAATTCATCTTTGATTTATGAACTGGCAGTACTCAGGAAGTATGCAGAACCATTGTTACTAGAAATAGATAAAGAAGACTCAGCATACCCGGAGGCACAAAGAATGCTCGACTTCATCCGTTTCTTTGCGCCAGTACCAGATGATACGTGTATTGTGTCAAATTCTATATTACGAGAATTCATTGGTGGAAGTATTCTCGTAGACTGAATGTGTATCATACAGATACACATTTTAAGTTTTTGTCCCGAATAATATAGAATATTCTGGACAAAAGAGCTAAATGCAATGGCTAATGGTTATACCAGACAAATTGTAGAACGTATTCAGGCAGCAGATGACGGGGCTGTTTTTGTGAATTCGGATATTGTGGATATTGTTAGTGCGGAAACAGTACGAAGGACTTTGAACCGGCTGACACAGGCAGGAAAACTGAGAAGGGTTTTGAAAGGTGTCTATGAAAAACCGGAATACAGTGAGCTGTTGAAAGAATATGTCGCCGTGAACTACTCCGACTTATAGAAGTCGGAGCTTCCAGAAAGCTTTTGGCTTCCCTTTAAGACAATATGTAAAAGCCCTCCATTAACTTGCGTGTTCGAGGATCATCCCACATACTAGTTATTGGAAAACAATAAGAA
>CASEPS010000046.1 GCA_949289855.1 uncultured Erysipelotrichaceae bacterium | reverse complement strand
CTTTTTTTCATGCATTGTATGAAAACGGTTACAGAATGACGGAAAACTGTTATAATTAAAGCGCTTACATTATTGGAAATCATAATAAGGAGGATTGCGATGGAAAAACTCAATGCAGCAACACTCCAGAAGATCGATGAAATTGTTGAAGCACATCGACATCAGGATGGACCGACAATTGAGATGCTTCATGAAGTGCAGAACTGTCTTGGCTATATTCCTTTTGAGGCAATGGAAAAGATCGCAGAGGCGACGTATTCCAGTGTTGCGGAGGTATATGGAGTCGTCAAATTCTATTCCCAGTTTTCCACTGAACCAAAGGGGAAACACATCATCAATATCTGTCTTGGTACGGCATGTTATGTCAAAGGTGCCCAGCAGCTTGTGGACAGAATTGAAAAGGTAACCGGTGCAAAGGTAAACAGCACATCCAAAGACCAGCTTTTTTCTGTCGATGCGACAAGGTGTCTTGGTGCGTGTGGTCTTGCGCCAGTGTGCATTATCGATGGAAAAGTGTATGGTAATGCCCTTCTCGATTCACGGGTGATGGATGAAATCAGAAGACTGAAGAATGTGGAGAAGGGAGGTCAGGAAGATGGAAAAGATTACAAGTCTTGCTGAGCTCGAAGAAATCCGCAGCAGCAAGCAGAAGGATGTGCAGCTGCGATCGGATGAAGGGAATATCGAACTCAGTGATGACGGTGTCATTATGGATATTCTCTGTTGTGCAGGCACTGGTTGTACAGCCGGTGATTCAGAGAAGAATATTGCCCGATTCAATGAACTGATCCGTGAATATGGTCTCGAAAAGAAAATCAATGTCATCCGTACTGGCTGCTTTGGCCTGTGCCAGAAGGGGCCGATGGTTGCCATCTATCCGGACAAGGTGTTCTACACCCATGTACATGAAGCAGATGTGGATAAGATTGTGCAATCCCATGTGCTTAATGGAGAAGTTGTCAGGGAATTACAGATGTTTGATATCGATCCTGCTACCCAGGCCAAGATATTCGATATCGACAAGATCCGTTTCTATGAAAAGCAGAAGCGCATAGCTCTTGTCAATTGTGGAAAGATTAATCCGGAAGATATTACGGAATATATTGCGGAAGGTGGTTATCAGGCACTTGGCAAAGCACTGACTTCCATGACACCACAGCAGGTCATCGATGAAGTCAAGGCTTCAGGCCTTCGTGGAAGAGGCGGTGCCGGCTTCCCTACCGGAAGAAAATGGCAGCTTGAAAAAGATCAGCCAGGCAGCGAGAAATATGTCATCTGTAATGCGGATGAAGGTGACCCGGGTGCCTTCATGGACCGCTCCATTCTTGAAGGTGATCCACATTGCATCATCGAAGGTCTTGCCATCATGGCATATGCCGTAGGTGCCCGGTATGGTTATATCTATGTGCGAGCGGAATATCCGATTGCGGTCAACCGGTTGCGCATTGCGATAGACCAGGCGCGTGAAGCAGGCATGCTTGGCAGAAGCATATTCAATTCGGACTTCGACTTTGATCTTGAAATCAGACTTGGTGCAGGTGCCTTTGTCTGTGGTGAAGAAACAGCACTGATTGCGTCCATTGAAGGAAGACGCGGTATGCCGACCCCAAAACCACCATATCCGGCTGTTGCAGGTGTATGGGGAAAGCCGACTTCTATTAATAATGTAGAGACAATTGCCAACGTTGCCCAGATTATCAATAAGGGTGCGGCATGGTATGCCTCTATTGGTACAGAGCACTCCAAGGGAACAAAAGTATTTGCCCTTGGTGGAAAGGTAGTGAACACCGGACTTGTAGAAGTGCCGATGGGTACTACATTACGAGAGATTATCTTCGATATCGGTGGAGGCTGCCCGCATGGCAAGAAGTTCAAGGCGGTGCAGACCGGTGGCCCATCTGGTGGCTGTCTGACTGAAGCACAGCTTGATACACCAATTGATTATGAACATCTTGTGGAAGCTGGTTCCATGATGGGAAGCGGTGGCATGATTGTTCTGGATGAAGATAACTGTATGGTAGACGTTGCCCGTTTCTATATGGAATTCATCTGTGATGAGTCATGTGGCAAGTGTACACCATGCCGTGTCGGTACAAAGAGACTTCTGGAAATGCTGACAAAGATTACCGAGGGTGAAGGCACGCTGGAAATGCTCGATGAAATGGAAGAACTCTGCTATGAGATCAAAGACACAGCACTCTGTGGTCTTGGTCAGACAGCACCGAATCCGATTCTTTCCACATTGCGCTATTTCCGTCAGGAATATATCGACCATATAGTGGACAAGAAGTGCCATGCCCATGTGTGCAAGAACCTGCTTGTCTATTCCATTGATCCAAACAAGTGCCGTGCCTGCTCACTGTGTTCAAGGAATTGTCCGGCTGGGGCAATTACCGGAGTGCCGGGCAAAGAGGCATATCATATCGATACAACAAAGTGCATCAAGTGTGGTGCCTGCATTACAAACTGCCGCTTTGGCGCAGTAGAAAGACATTAAGAGGAGGTGGCTGAAGGATGAGTGAAGTACATATCAAAATCAATAACCGGTATATCACAGCAGAGTCCGGGGATACGATTCTCGAAGCTGCCAACCGGGCTGGCATCCAGATTCCTACGCTTTGTTATCTCAAGGATGTCATCAAAACAGGCGCATGCCGCGTATGCCTTGTCGAAGTCAAAGGGGCAAGAGCATTGCTTTCCGCCTGTACAACACCTGTTTCGGAAGGTATGGAAATTCTGACCAATTCAGAAAGGGCCATCAAAGGCAGACGAACAACGGTTGAACTGATTATGTCCAACCATAACAAAAACTGTCTTTCCTGCAAGAGAAATCAGAATTGTGAATTGCAGAGGCTTTGTGAGGAACTCGGCATCAGACAAAACCGCTTTGAAGGAGCGACAACGCCAGCAACTTATGAAGATGCAAGCTATGGCATTGTCCGCGATACATCGAAGTGTGTACTTTGTGAAAGATGCATCGGTACATGTGCGAATGTGCAGGGGATTGCGGTACTCGGTTTGCAAAACCGCGGTTTCAATACCATTTGTGGTCCGATATACAATGGCTCGTTCAATGATGTCAACTGCATGCAGTGCGGTCAGTGTGTCATTGCCTGTCCGGTGGGGGCACTTACGGAAAAGGAAAACATCCACGATGTCATTGCGGCAATCAATGATCCTGATAAAGTTGTCATCTGTCAGACTGCCCCGGCAGTCAGAGCGTCACTTGGTGAAGAGTTTGGTATGCCGGTAGGCACAAGGGTGACCGGCAAGATGGTCGCTGCCCTGAAGAGATGTGGCTTTGACCGCGTATATGATACGAACTTTGGTGCAGACCTCACCATTATGGAAGAAGGACATGAACTTCTTGAAAGAATGAAGAATGGTGGCGTATTACCGATGTTTACTTCCTGTTCACCAGGCTGGGTGAGATACATTGAGTTCCAGTATCCGGATCTTCTCGATCATCTTTCCAGTGCCAAGTCTCCACATATGATGTTTGGGGCAATCTGCAAGTCATATTGGGCAAAGAAGCATAACGTCGATCCGAAGAATATTTATGTTGTGTCCATCATGCCATGCATTGCCAAGAAATCGGAAATACATCGTGAGGAATGCAGGACCACAGAATTTGAAGATGTGGATGCGGTATTGACAACAAGAGAAGCCGCAAGACTTATCAAGATGTATGGTATCGATGATCTTGAAGCGCTTGAAGATGAAGCATATGACCAGGATCTGCTTGGTGAATATACCGGTGCTGGTGTCATCTTTGGAGCATCGGGTGGTGTCATGGAAGCGGCATTAAGAACGGTGAAGCAGCAGGTAGAAGGAAAGAAGCTTGAGCGTGTTGACTTTATGGAGTGCCGTGGCATGGTTGGTGTCAAGGAAGCACAGGTGGAGATCGGTGGTCAGAAGCTCTGGATTGCGATCACTTCTTCTATGACTTGTGCAAAGCCGCTTCTTGAGGAAGTACGCAATGGTACATCCAAGTATGCATTCATCGAAGTGATGGGGTGTCCGGGCGGATGTATAAATGGTGGTGGACAGTCTATTATCAGTGCCCGCAAGAAACATGGAAGACTTGGTTATTCCTATAAGGAAAAGCGCATGCAGGCATTGTATGATGAAGACCGCTACAAGGAGCTGCGCGTATCGGCGGATAATCCACAGATCAAAAAGCTCTATACGGATTTCCTTGGTTCACCGGGAAGTGAGGTGAGTGAGAAACTTCTGCATACGACATATACCCCAAAACCGAAGTATACAGTGAAGATCTGATGATAAAATCCTGCTGAATTGCAAAGTAATGTAATAATGAAAATAAAGATTACATTAAATTTCATAAAAACAGGTTTAGCAGGGTATTTCGATGGTTAAAAACGAATAGTCTTGTACTATAATGGAAACAGAAAGATTGCTATTTCAGGAGGCAAAATAATGAGAGCAAACACTATGGCGGCCATGATCCTGGCAGGTGGAAGAGGTTCCCGTTTGTTGGATCTGACCAAGAAAGTCGCAAAACCGGCAGTTCACTTTGGTGGAAAGTACCGTATTATCGACTTCCCGCTCAGTAATTGCGCCAACTCTGGTATTTCTACCGTTGGCGTACTTACACAGTATGAATCAGTCATTTTGAATGCGTATGTTGCCAAGGACCAGTTCTGGGGCCTTGACACAAATGATGGTGGTGTCTATGTACTGACACCGCGTGAAAGAGACACAAAGGGTCTTGAGGTATATCGTGGTACAGCCGATGCGATTACACAGAACATCGACTTCCTCGATCAGATTGCACCAGAGTATGTACTGATTCTTTCTGGTGACCACATCTATAAGATGAACTATGATGAAATGCTCGCTTACCACAAGGAAAGACATGCGGATGCTACGATTGCAGTTCTGCAGGTTCCACTGAAGGAAGCAAGCCGTTTCGGTATCATGAATTGTGATGAAGATGACATGATTATGGAATTTGAGGAAAAGCCGGCAAAGCCAAAGAGCAACCTCGCTTCCATGGGTATTTACATCTTCACTTACAAGACACTCAGAAAGTATCTCATCGCAGATGATAAGAATGAAAACTCCAACCATGACTTTGGTAAGGACATCATTCCTGCATATCTCAATGACCAGAGACGTCTTGCAGCTTACCGCTTCAAGGGTTACTGGAAGGATGTAGGTACAGTTGATTCTCTTTGGGAATCCAATATGGACCTTCTCAATGACAATAACGAACTCGATCTTGGCGATCAGTCCTGGAAGATTTATACAGAAGATGTCAATGCACTTCCACAATATATCGGTGAAGAAGCAAAGATTGAAAATGCATATATCACACAGGGTTCTGTTGTTATGGGTACGGTAATCAATTCCGTTCTTGGCACAAATTGCGAAGTAGGCAAGGGTGCAAAGGTAGTTGATTCTGTCATTCAGCCTGGTGCAAAGATTGGTGAGGGTGCAAAGGTTACCCGCTGCATCGTTGCGGATGATGTTGAAATCGCACCTGGCGCAACCGTAGGTTCTGCTGATAGTGAACATATTGAACTGGTTGCAAAGAAGTACGTGGAGTAAGCGGAGGAACAGACATGAACGCACTTGGAATTATCTATTTTGAAGGCAGCACAGCAAATGTGCAGGGCCTTGAAGAATATCGTCCTGTACCGGCAATCAGTTTCCTGGGCCGTTACCGTGTAATTGACTTTATCCTGAGTAACATGACAAACTCCGGTATCGACAATGTACAGGTTTACTGCAAGGAAAAGCCACGTAATCTGATTGAACACCTCGGTACTGGTTCTCATTACAACATCAACTCAAAGCGTGGTAATCTGCGTATTCTCTATGGTGAAAAGTCATTCTCTTCACCGGTTTACAACCACGATATCGCGAACTACATGCTCAACATGCAGTATATTGAGGAAGACACAAATCCGTATGTCGTCCTGGCACCAAGCTATTTCATCTACAGCCTCGACTTCAATGAAGTGTTGAAGCAGCATACAGAGTCAGGTGCAGATGTCACGGTTCTCTATACCAATACAACAGACGCAAAGCGCGCATATCTTGGTACAGACACATTGACAATGGACAAGGATAAGAGAGTCCTCAGCGTAGAAAAGAACAGAGGTACTTCCAAGAACAAGTCCGTTTCTCTTGAAGCATTTGTTCTTTCCAAGAAGCTGTTCATTGAACTCGTCAAGAAGGCTGCTTCTATTTCTTCTCTGTACTGGTTCAAGGACATCCTGCGTGATTCTGTCAATGAACTCGATATCAGAGGTTACGGTGTACGTGGCTTTGTTGCATGCATCAATTCTCTGGAAGAATACTACAGATGGAGCATGTTCCTGCGCGACAGAAGTGTTGCCAATGGCCTTTTCAAGCCAGGCTGGCCAATCTATACACAGACTAATGACTCTTCTCCAACCAGATTCTCAAAGGATGCGGAAGTCAAGGGAAGCGTTATTGCCAATGGCTGTGTCATTGAGGGTACAGTGACAGGTTCTATTGTCGGACGTAATGTCACAATCCAGAAGGGCGCTATTGTCAAAGACAGTATCATTCTTTCCGATGCATTTATTGGTGAGGGCGCAAAGCTCGATCATGTCGTCGTAGATAAGTATGCCATTATCCATCATGTCAAGGCACTTACTGGCACGGATGATGAACTTGTCTATGTCAAGAGAAGAGACCGTATCTGAGGAGGAATTCTGAATGGGAAGATCAATTCTGTTTGCGGCTAGTGAAGGTCTGCCATTTATCAAAACCGGTGGACTTGCGGATGTCATTGGTTCTTTGCCAAAGGCTCTGGCAAAGCGTGGTCATGATGTGCGCGTCGTACTGCCGCTGTATAAGAAGGTTATTGAAAAGCATTATGATGAACTGGAACGTTTAGGTACAATCCAGGTTCATTCCGGCTGGATTGATCAGCCAGCAACATATTACACAGCTACTGTGGATGGTGTTGTCTACTACTTCATTGAACATCAGTACTATTTCGAAAGAGATGCACTGTATGGATACGATGATGATGGTGAAAGATTTGCTTTCTTCCAGAGAGCACTTCTCGATATGATTTACTTCATCGACTGGTGGCCAAACATCATTCATTCCAATGACTGGCAGTGTGGTATGGTACCGCTGATGTGTCATGCATGTTATGCAAGCGACTATCGCTACCAGAACATCAAGCATGTCTATACCATCCACAACCTTGCTTTCCAGGGTAACTTCGGTGTAGATATGCTGCCAAGCTGCCTCGGTCTTGATTACAGCTATTTCGACAATGGCTCTATCAAGTTCGATACAGGTATCAGCTTCATGAAGGCTGGTATTGTCTATGCGGATAAGATCACTACTGTATCTCCGACATATTCCAATGAGATTCTGACACAGACATATGGTGAAAGAATGGATTCCATTCTCCGCTATAGAAGAGAAGACCTCTGGGGTATTGTCAATGGTATTGACTATACGCTCTGGGATCCGGAAACAGATAAGCTGCTTGCCAAGAACTATGGTCAGAAGAACTGGGTATCTGGCAAGAAGGCAAACAAGAAGGCATTGCAGGAAGAGCTCGGACTGGAAGCCAATCCGGATGTCATGTTAATTGGTATGGTTTCCCGTCTCACCAACCAGAAGGGTGTTTACCTCATCACAGACCGCCTTTCTGAGATTATGGGACTCAATATCCAGTTTGTTGTACTTGGTACAGGTGAAGCAAATGCTGAAAATGCATTCCGCTGGATGGAAAACAACTACAAGGGTAAGGCAGTTTACTATGGTGGATACAATGAAGATCTTGCACATCGCATTTATGCAGGTTCTGATTTGTTCCTGATGCCATCTCTCTATGAACCATGCGGTCTCAGCCAGCTGATTGCTTTGCATTATGGTTCTTTGCCACTGGTTCGTGAAACAGGTGGTCTCAAAGATACCGTACAGCCATACAACCAGTACACAGGCGAAGGTAATGGCTTCTCCTTCTATGCAGCAAATGCGGATGACATGGTTTATACGCTGCGCTGGGCAACAGACCAGTACTACAACAACAAGATTGGCTGGAAGGGACTTGTAAAGACAGCCATGAGTGAAGACCACAGCTGGGAAAAGAGTGCTGACGTTTACGAACAGCTCTACTACACCATCTGCAACTGGCCTGACAACTAAAATGAATAGGCCGGGAAACCGGCCTTTCTTCTGTTGAACAGAAGATATGCCACCCCCCCTTTGTGAAAAAACGGGTAAGCAGACATTTACCGGAAATTTGTCGGGTGGTATAATATAACACAGCAAATAAGGAGGAATTAAAATGTCTAAGGTTACTGTTAAAGATCTGGACGTTAAGGGCAAGCACGTAATTGTGCGTGTTGACTTTAATGTACCGCACAAAGGAAGTGTCATCACTGATGACAATCGTGTTCGTGCTGCACTTCCTACTATCAATTATCTGACTGAAAATGGAGCTAAGGTTCTTCTCTTGAGCCATCTTGGCAAAGTCAAGACAGAAGAAGACAAGGCTAAGAACGATATGTCTATCGTAGCTGACTGCCTTGCAAAGCTGCAGAGCGCTCCTGTCAAGTTCGTCAATGCTACACGTGGTGCTGAACTTGAAGAAGCAGTAAAGAACCAGGAAGAAGGAAGCATTGTTCTGATGCAGAACACCCGTTATGAAAAGGGTGAATCCAAGAATGATCCTGAACTGGGCAAGTATTGGGCAAGCCTTGGTGACCTCTTCGTAGAAGATGCATTCGGTTCTGTTCACAGAGCTCATGCTTCTACAGTTGGTATTCCAAGCAACCTGCCAGAAGGCTGCGCAGCTGTTGGTTTCCTTGTTGAAAAGGAACTCAATGTTCTTGGCAAGGCTCTGAATGATCCTCAGAGACCATTCGTTGCTATTCTTGGTGGTGCAAAGGTTTCCGATAAGATCGGTGTCATTGACAACCTTCTGAAGATCGCTGACAAGGTACTTGTCGGTGGTGGTATGTCCTACACATTCTCTGCTGCAAAGGGTGGCAAGATTGGTACATCCCTGCTTGAAGCAGATAAGATAGACATGGCGAAGGAATTCATGGAGAAGAGTGAAGGAAAGCTCATTCTTCCTATCGATACAGTTGCAGCTAATGCATTTGATGATGCTACTGATGTCAAGGCTGTAGCAGCTGGAGAAATCCCGGATGGCTACATGGGTCTTGATATTGGTCCTGAAACAGTCAAGCTCTTCCAGGCTGAACTGCAGGGCGCAAAGACAGTCTTCTGGAATGGTCCGATGGGCGTATTCGAAAAGCCTGAATATGCAAAGGGTACAGAAGCAGTCTGCGAAACTCTTGCAAATCTTGAAGGTGCAACAACAATCATCGGTGGTGGTGACTCCGCTTCCGCTGCAAAGAACCTTGGATTCGCTGACAAGTTCAGCCACATTTCCACAGGTGGTGGTGCATCTCTTGAATTCATGGAAGGAAAGGAGCTCCCGGGTGTAGCTATCATCCCGGAGAAATAAGATACTATGGCAAGAAAACCAATTATCTTCGGAAACTGGAAGATGAATAAGACACCTTCTGAAGCACTTGAATTCTTCAAGGGCATTGAAGGTTATGTAACAGGCGATGAAGCAGCTGACTATGGTGTCGGTGTTCCATTCGTTGATCTTGATGTTGCAGTAAAGAACGCTGGCAAGATTGCTGTTGCGGCTGAAAACTGCAATGAAAAGGATTCTGGTGCATATACAGGTGAAGTATCTGTTCCTATGCTCAAGGAAATCGGTATTACATATTGCATTATCGGTCATTCCGAGAGAAGAGAATACTATGCTGAAACAAGTGCTCATTGCGCTGCAAAGGCAAAGAGACTCTTCGCTGATGGCATTACACCAATTCTCTGCGTTGGTGAAACAGAAGCTGAATATGATGCAGGCAAGACTGCTGAAGTTGTTTCTACAGAACTCAAGGAATCCCTTGAAGGTCTGACAGCTGATGAAGTTTCCAGAATGGTTATCGCGTATGAACCAATCTGGGCTATTGGCACAGGCAAGAGCGCTGATGTTAACACAGCTGAATCCTGCTGCAAGCTGGTCCGTGATACGGTTAAGGACCTCTATGATGAGGCTACAGCTCAGGCTGTCCGCATCCAGTATGGCGGATCTGTCAAGCCAACAAACATCAAGGAATACATGGCTTGCGAAGATATTGATGGTGCGCTGATCGGTGGCGCTTCCCTGAAGGTTGATTCTTTCAAGGAAATCATCGATGCTACTAAATAAGGCGTTTACAGAAGATTTCTGTAAATATAGGTAACTTTTCAAGGAGGAAAATAAAGATGCCTAATTTTATTGATCCTATTGCTGAAGTACATGCTCGTGAGGTTCTCGATTCCCGTGGTAACCCTACAGTAGAGTGCGAAATCACAACTGAATCCGGTGCATGGGGACGTGCAATCGTTCCTTCCGGTGCTTCCACTGGTGAAAGAGAAGCTCTTGAACTTCGTGATGGTGACAAGTCCCGTTATGATGGCAAGGGTACTCTGACAGCTGTTGCTAATGTCAACGACAAGATTGCTCCAGCAGTTGTTGGTCTCAACGTTTTCGATCAGGCTCTGATCGATAAGACAATGCTCGACCTCGATGGTACAGAATTCAAGAGCAACCTCGGCGCAAATGCTACACTCGCAGTTTCTCTTGCTGCTGCACGTGCTGCTGCTGATTCCTGCGGTCTGCCTCTCTACAAGTACATCGGCGGCTGCAATGGTAAGGTTCTGCCTGTACCTATGATGAATGTCCTCAATGGTGGTAAGCATGCTGACTCTGCAGCTGACTGCCAGGAGTACATGATTATGCCTGTTGGCGCTTCCAGCCTGCACGAAGCAGTTCGTATGGGTGCTGAAGTATTCCATGCTCTCAAGAAGGTTCTCAAGAAGTATGGCTATGGCACAGGCGTAGGTGATGAAGGTGGTTATGCACCAGACTCCGTCAAGGATGGCAATGGACCTCTGGAAACACTTGGTAACGAAGGTCCTCTGGCTCTCATGAAGGAAGCTGTTGAAGCTGCTGGTTACAAGCTCGGCGATGATATCTGCTTCGCTATGGACCCTGCTTCTTCTGAATTCTACAATGAAGAAACTGGCAAGTATGAGCTGAAGAGATCCGGTGAAGGCGAAAAGACATCCGATGAAATGATCGAGATGTATGCAAGCTGGGTTGAAAAGTATCCGCTCATCTCCATCGAAGATGGTCTTGCTGAAAATGACTGGGATGGCTGGCAGAAGCTGAGAGCTCGTCTTGGTGACAAGATCCAGCTCGTCGGTGATGACCTGTTCGTTACAAACACAACATTCATCAAGAAGGGTATCGAACTCAAGGCTGCTAACGCAGTTCTGATCAAGCTCAACCAGATCGGTACATTGACAGAAACTCTCAACTCCATCGAAATGGCTAAGGAAGCTGGCTGGACAGCTGTTGTTTCCCACCGTTCCGGTGAGTCTGAAGACTCCACAATTGCTGACCTCGTTGTTGCTACAAATGCTGGTCAGATCAAGACTGGTTCCATGAGCCGTACAGACCGTATTGCTAAGTACAACCAGCTCATGAGAATTGAAGAAGAACTCGGCGATGTTGCTGAATACCGTGGTAAGAAGGCATTCTACAACGTCAAGGAAATCTCCAAATAAGTTTTGATTCTCTTGGGAGAAGGACAAGTTCCTTCTCCTTTTTTGTTGAATGATATCCGGTATTGCGGTATAACAGGAACATGATGCAGACACTAAAACAAAAACTTGTTGGTACAGAACAGATATCTGAATCACTATTGCTGAATCTCTTGCTGGCATGCAGTGGTGGTTTCCAGGATGCTTATACCTATATTGGCAGAGGCCATGTCTTTGCCAATGCCCAGACCGGTAACATCGTTCTTTTGAGCACACATCTTTTATCGGGTAATGTTTCTCTTGTCTTACATTATCTGTTACCAGTTCTTGCTTTTGCAGGTGGTATATTCTTTGCGGACTTTCTCAGACTGTTTCATCAGGGCAGGATTACAAGCCATTGGCGGCAGACAGTACTGTTATGGGAAATCATCATTCTTTTCATTGTTGGTTTAATACCTTCTTCCATGAATGATATTGCCAATATGCTTGTGTCATTTTCCTGTGCGATGCAGGTGGAATCTTTCCGCAAAGTCAACGGCAGAGCATATGCAAGTACAATGTGTATTGGAAATCTTCGTTCCTGCATGGCTGCCCTGAGTGAATGTGTATTGCATGGGAACAAAGAAAAATGGGAAGCTGTAACAGACTACCTGATCGTTATTACTGTGTTTGCATTGGGTGCTGGTTTTGGTGGTGTACTTGCTGAGCAGTATGGACTGATGACGATCTGGGTCAGTCCGCTGGTATTAGTCATTGTTTATGCAATGATGTACCATAAACCAATAGGAGAGAACTGATGAACATTGCAGTATATCTTGGCTCACAGATGGGAAATTCCCCCATCTATCAGAAAACAGCTGAAGAAACCGGGAAATGGTTTGGTGCCCATCATCATACACTTGTCTATGGTGGTTCCTGTGTTGGTACAATGAATGTTCTGGCAAGGAATGCCCATAATTCTCTCGCAAAAGTGATTGGTGTTATGCCCCGGTTTATGGTCGAAAAGGAAAGAAATGCGGACTATCTGGATATGCTTTATGTCACAGAAACCATGGCGGAAAGAAGAGAGAAGATGATGGAGCTTGCGGAAGGCTTTATTGCCCTTCCAGGAGGTCCAGGAACGCTTGATGAGGTGTCTGAAGTCATATCGAATATGCGTCTTGGCTTGTTGGATGCATATGTGGTCATACTTAATGTGAATGGCTATTATGATGCATTAGAGAAACAGTTTGAGCATATGATACAGGAAGGTTTCTATTCTGAAGAAGAGATGAAGAAGATTTTCTTTGTAAATGATGTTTCAAAACTGGATGATGTCTTTGTTGGAGGTGACGAATGAAAAATTGGTTATGTGTAATTCTCTGCCTGATGCTTGCAGGGTGTGGTAATACAAGTGTTGAGCCTTCTTCTTCCAGTTCACCTTTGATGGAAGACTATACAGAACTGGAAGAGAATCTTGTCTTCAAGGTTGGTGATCATGACAGTGTGGAAAAAATGCTTGCCCATGGAACTGGTGTTATCTATTTCAGCTTTCCGGAATGTCCGTGGTGTCAGAAGTATACACCATTGCTGCAGAACATTGCAGAGAAGGCAGATATGGAAGTGCTGTATTACAACATTTATGTGGATAAGAGTGAAGACAAGGAATGGTATGATGCAATTGCCACTATGATTGAAGAGAAGAACCCGGAGATTTCCCGCTATGACAATGATGGGAATACTTTGATCTTTATGCCGCTTGTTCTTTTTGTCAATGAAGGTGAAATCATCGGGTATGATGATGAGACTTGTGACCTGAACAGTGATGAAATATCACCAGATACATATTGGAATGAAGAAAAAGTCGGTGCACTTGAAGAGAAATTGCTGCCATTGTTTGAACAGGTGAAGCAGGCACAGGATGAGAAAAATGAACAGGGTTGTGCCATTGGTACAGAACCATCCTGTTAAGTTGTGTTTGCAGGGTGCAGGGGCTGATGGTATAATGTCACACGTAGCGAAAGGAGATAATCCATGCTTGATGCGATTTTGATGGTTGTTTCAGCTCTGCTGGTTATATTGTCACTGCTGCAGAGTGGTAAATCAGATGGTATTTCAGGAGCATTCACCGGTAATGGTGGTCTGAACCTGTTCGCAAATGTCAAAGAGAGAGGCTCTGAAAAGATCATTTCCAATGTGACTCTCATTCTTGGAATTGTGTTCTTTGTTCTTGTTATTCTGATCAGAGTGGTATAAACAATCATCGTCGGTGCATTGTCACCGGCGTTTTTTTAGAGAAAATGCATTTTGCAACGTATAATAAGTGTATGGAAGAAAATAGAGAAAAAATCATAAAGGCTGTCGAAAGCCATAAGAAGAATACATGTACAACTGGTGATATCCTGCAGGATCTTGGCATGGATTCGTCCAGCGGTTTCATTGCGTTGGAGAGTGAACTAAAGTCCATGGAAAAAGACATGGAACTTGTCCGTGGTGCAAATGGTACGTGGCTGACCAGAAAGCAGGCTGATATTTATGAAGGAAAGCTTTCTGTGAACAAGAAAGGACTTGGTTTCATAGACAGGGAGAATGGCGAATCAGTACGCATTGAATCTGCTGATCAGAATTCTGCTTTGAATGGAGATACGGTATTGTATCGCTGCCCACCATGGGATATCTATGGCGAAGTTGTTAAAGTGTTGAAGAGAGCACATACAAAGGTGGTAGGTACTATAAAGGGAAGCCGCCGCCTGCGATTTGTGCCAGATGATGAAAAGCTGGCAGATAAGAGAATAAAACTGACTGTACCAGAAGGTTTCAACCTGGTAGAAGGTCTCAAAGTACAGTGTGCGATAACCACTTATGGTAAAAATACACTGGATCTTACCGTGGAGAAAATCATCGGTCATAAGGATGATCCAGGTGTCGATATTCTTTCCATTCTTCTGGAACATGACATTGAACCAGAATTCCCAGAGGAAGTCATGGAAGAGACGATGCGCATTCCACAGACTGTTTCTGAAGAGGAGAAAGCTGGCAGAAGAGATCTGACAGGTGAGATTACGGTCACCATTGATGGAGATGATTCCAAGGACTTCGATGATGCGGTTTCGGTTGTCAAAAATGACAAAGGATGGCTGTTGAAGGTTTCTATTGCGGATGTTTCCCATTATGTGACAGAAGGTTCAGCCTTAGACAAGGAAGCTTTCAAGAGAGGTTGTTCTACCTATGTGACAGACAGGGTAGTACCAATGCTGCCACATCAGCTTTCCAATGGTATATGTTCATTGAATCCACAGGTTGTGCGATTGACAAATACATGTGAAATGCAGGTAGATGAAAATGGTGTTGTGACAGAATATCATCTTTATCCGAGTTTCATCTGTTCAACAGAGCGGATGACTTATCATAATGTCAATCTGATTCTCGATGGTGATGCAGAGCTTTGTGCAAGGTATGCACATCTTGGTACATTGTTCACTGACCTTGCGGATTGTGCGGATGCAATACGCCGTCATCGCACAGCCAAGGGTGCCATTGATTTCGACAGCAATGAGGCAAAGATTGTCGTAGATGAAATGGGTAATCCAACATCCATTGAACTGCGGGAAAGAGGTCATGCGGAACGGATGATTGAGGACTGCATGATTGCCGCAAACTGCAGTGTGGCAAACCAGATGAAGTGGGCAGATCTGCCTTGTGTTTTCCGTATTCATGAAGAGCCACAGGCAAAGCGGATTACGAATTTCCAGCGTGCTGCGGCAATACTTGGTCATAAGCTTGTGCTTGGCAAGTCTGCTGTACATCCTCTGGAATTGCAGCAATATCTCAACAGTGTAAAGGACACACCGGAATTCCCGGTATTGTCCATGATGCTGTTAAGGTGCATGCAGAAAGCTAAATATGATCCAAATTGTGTTGGACACTTTGGTCTTGCGGAAGAAGAATATCTGCACTTCACATCACCAATCCGCAGATATCCGGATCTCATCGTGCACAGAATGTTGAGAAAGTATGTGTATGAAGGCTGTACAGACAAGCATCAGATCGTAAAAGATGAAGGATTGATGCAGGAATACAGTGAACAGTCTTCCGTGCGTGAAAGAGCAAGTCAGGATGCTGAATTTGCATGTGATGACATGAAGAAGGCACAGTACATGGAAGACCACATTGGTGAAGTGTTTGAGGGCATTATCACCACTGTGACAGCATTTGGATTCTATGTTGAACTCCCGAATACAATAGAGGGACTTGTACATATCACTACCCTGAATGATGACTATTATGTCTATGACGAGTATCGTATGCAGTTATATGGTGCAGGACATGAAAAGGTGTATAGTCTTGGTCAGCAGGTGAAGGTTGTCGTTCTTGCGGCAAGTCGTGAAACAGGAAATATTGACTTTGGTATTTTCAAGGGAAGAAAGATGAAGAAACCTTCCAAAAGAAACAAAATTGAGGAAAGGAAACCATCTTATTCTGCGAGAAAACCAGCTTCTC
The DNA here is from genome assembly GCA_949289855.1 of uncultured Erysipelotrichaceae bacterium. GTDB lineage: Bacteria > Bacillota_I > Bacilli_A > Erysipelotrichales > Erysipelotrichaceae > Bulleidia. The sequence goes on along the minus strand of CASEPS010000046.1, from coordinate 291 downwards.
AACGGAGAAAACCAAGGGCTGACCGCAGTGATAAACATAGTTTCCGCCGTGACAGAAAGAAGACAGGAGGCGGATATGCCAGAAATAAAAAGCAAAGTGAAAGAAGTCGCCGTAAACCGAAAGGCAAGGCATGACTACTTTCTGGAAGAGACATTTGAATGTGGCATGGTCCTTTCCGGTACGGAGATAAAATCCATCCGGTCAGGACATGTACAGTTCAAAGACTCTTATATTTCCATTTACCAGGGTGAAGCCTGGATTAAAGGTATGCACATCAGTGCATATAAATAT
>CASEPS010000045.1 GCA_949289855.1 uncultured Erysipelotrichaceae bacterium | reverse complement strand
GGACATTGTGTAAGACACTGCGTTGTGAGAAATCGCAGCCAGTGCAGTAGTGGTTGAAGCAGGAAGCTCCGACTTCTATAAGTCGGAGTAGTTCACTATAATACTTGATTTCTCGGATACATTTACTTCCTTCACGGATGTAGAGATCCGCTTTGAAGACTCAATGGAGATGTTAAAAGAAATCTATATTTTTGCGGAGGATTATGCTGGTCTAAAAACCCAGATTCTCCCCACCGAAACTGAGATGGTAGAACTCGCCAGAAAGTATCTCTCGAAATAATGAATGCATTTTGCGGAAAGGGAGATAAAAGATCGTTTTTCTGGAATAAGAAGAATTATGTTCAATGGTTCAAACTTTTTCAGTTACAAATGATGAAAAGTGTCAGAAACCGCTTAATAGTGCGGAAACTGACACTTTTTCTGTTTTTGGAAGTGTTGTATTTTTTGGTGTGAGCAGTTCACAAATGAAATGGCAACTGCTATATTGGACAAATCCATCTGGAAGAGGGTCAATGTATAAAGATAGAAGAACGCTCTTCCAACAGTTGGAGTAATTGTACTTTCATATGTTCGGGTAATAAGGAATTTCTGCACAAAGTGAAATATGTGTCTTTTTTGGATAAGAGGGCGGCAATCATCTTCTCTGCGGCATGTCTGTTAATGCCACAGGCATCCGCAAACACCAGGAAATCCTTTCACCGCAGATGTGTTTTTTTTACCGTTCATGGTTAATGCAAACTGCTCGTTATCTTCAGGCATAATGACATTCACACAAAGAAGATCATATGCTGGAGAAAGAACATATTTACCACTGCCTTCATCTGTTTTGATGAGGGAAAAGTTCTTCAAATGTATATCTGAATTTCCAACGAGAAAGGAAAAGACCAATCTCATGAAAAGTTCTGTCATATCAAATCCTTTGCGGGATGAGTAGCCCAGTATGATTTTGGCACACCGTTCATAAGAACCTCTGTATTTGTCCTGTGTCAGCCGAAGGTCGAGCTGACAGAAATCTTCCATTGCCAACTTTTTCATTTTATCTTTCTGGATCATGCGATCCACACGCTTAGTGATATAAGCGAATTTGCCATTCTCTTCGATAAGTGCATGAGGTACAGTGGAAATGCCAGCTGCTTCAGCCATGGACATAATCAGATGTTCGCATTCAGGCAGAGTTTCAAATGTGTCAACCTGTGGTTTCAGAATAAATCTGGTAGGATAGTCGACTAAAGTGAGCATCAATTGATGCTCTTTACGGGATAAGTGAAGGGATAGTTTTTCCTGAACGCCGGGTACCGTATAGCCTTTAGCTGTGTTTTCTGACGCAAGTTTTTCAAGTGCTTCGTTATTGATGGAGACAATGGGGAGTTGATCAATCCCAAAAAAGCGTCTGATGCATCTCTTGTGCCATCCACCTGTCGTCTCTTCTTTGGGCAATGGTTTTCCACAACGTGAACTACTCCGACTTATAGAAGTTTGATATTTAGCATCAAAGAAGAATTGATAGCAGGCTTCAGGATTGTTGGCATACTTCTCATTGAATGCGACAAGTGACATTTTACTGGGTTTAAGATCTTTCTTGGACATAACCATTTACCATCTTTACAGTTAAAGGATAGCAGGTATAGCATTTGTGAGTGTACCTGTGTCTGTACACCCATCCATCTGATGGGCTATTAGAAAAGAATTTATACCCTATGGGGTATAAAACTGTTGCTTACTCCTGTGATAAGATACATGTTCTGCCTGCAGAAAATGAAATGGTGAAATATCCAGAATGTATGTATGAAGTGAAAGGAAGCACGATAGAGAATTTTACAGGTATAAAGATTTTGGTTGAATAATGAGGGAAGAAAAAGAAAAGGGGCAGCGTTTGCTGTCCCTTAAGTGTTAGCAATTAGTCAATGTCTTCACCGTTGGACTTGTAAACCTTCTGCATGTAGTAGAAGGACTTCTTACGGCTTCTGGAGAGGTCACCGTTTCCGTCATCGTCCATGTTGACATAGATGAAACCATATCTCTTACGCATTTCACCTGTACCTGCAGAGACAAGGTCAATGCAGCCCCAAGGTGTATAACCCATGAGATCAACACCATCGATTTCGATAGCGTCCTTCATGACTTTGATGTGCTTTCTCATATAGTCGATACGGTAATCATCGTTGATGGAACCATCTTCTTCAACCTTGTCGATCGCACCAAGACCATTTTCGACGATCATCATCGGAATCTGATATCTGTCATAGATCTGGTTGAGGTTAATTCTCAATCCAAGTGGATCGATTGTCCAGCCCCATTCAGATGCTTCAAGGTATGGATTTTTGACACCGCGAGTCTGGTTGCCTTCAGAAACACCGTGTTCTTCTGGATGTGCAGCAACAGCCTGAGAGCTGTAGTAAGAGAAGGAGTAGAAGTCAACAACGCCTTCCTTGAGGAGTTCATCTTCACCTGGTTCCTTCTGGATTTCAATGCCTTCTCTTTCGAGCTGCTTAACCTTCCATGCCGGGTAGTAACCTCTTACCTGGACGTCACCATAGAACCACTTGCCTTCATGAGAGCTTTCGATTTCAGCGAAGACATCTTCAGGGTTGCAGGAATATGGATAAGAAGCACCATGAGCGATCATGAGACCAACTTTGTTTTCTGGGTCGATTTCATGTGCTGTCTTGACAGCATATGCAGAACCGACGAACAGGTGCCATCTGCACTGTTCAGCATTCTTCTTGTTGGAAATGTGTTCATGAACACCATTCATCATGAAGTTGGTGTTGATGTTGATTTCGTTAATTGTCAGCCAGTACTTAACAAGTCCCTTATAACGAGTCAGGATTGTCTTTGCATAGACTTTGAATGCTTCAAGTGTGTGTCTGGAAACCCAGCCGTCATATTCATTTGCCAAATGCAGCGGGCAGTCAAAGTGATAAATGGTTACGAGTGGTTCCATACCGAGTCTGTGGCATTCTTTGAAGACATCTTCATAGAACTTCAGACCTTCTTCATTTGGTTCGGCATCGTCACCGTTCGGGAAGATACGTGTCCAGTTGATGGAAAGACGATACACATTGAAGCCCATTTCTGCAAATAATGCGAGGTCTTCCTTCCAATGATGGTAGAAGTCTGTGGCGACATGGCTTGGATAATATGTGTCAGGATCGACAATTGCCTTTGCGCCTGCAGGAATTTCGTCTCTTCCACCGAATGTCTTTCTTGTGCCATCCGGCATTTCTACAATAAATTTACGTGGAATGTTGTGGATACCGTCACCACCGGTCAAAGTGTCCGCAACGGCAAGACCCTTGCCACCGGAAAGGTAACCACCTTCATACTGATTGGCAGCAGTAGCGCCGCCCCATAAGAAACCTTTAGGGAATCCCATCTTTATTTTCCTCCTTTTGATGGTTGGTGTTTATACACCAGTTACTATGATTATATCAATTTGGAAAACGGTTTCATACACAGATTGTTCAAATTTCCGGATTGGGAATTTTGTGCCAGTTTGTTTTACAAAAAACTTGCAAAAACAAAGATGTCGTGAAATGGTAAGTGAATAATTATGCTGGATTATATGAATGTGGTTTGTTAGGATGGGTAAAAGTAAATGTGAGGAGGGGGTTATCATGTTTGCAACTGCTGCGATGGGTGTAGTGTTTCTGGCACCATTAGCACTACTTGCCTTATTTGTGTTCATGTTGAAATCGAACAGGATGATACTGTCACTTGTGCCTTTGGCACTGATGATTGTCTTTCTTATTTTCAACTACAATGAAGTCATGCAGATGGTGGACATTGTCATTCATCATTCATTGATCTGGATGATTCCGCTGATTATTCTTGTGCTGCTTTTGTTAAAAAGTATCGGTTTTCTTGTGAAGTTTATGATCATTCTTGTTGGCTGTGCGGCAGGATTGTTCATTCAGTTTGGCGTTCTCATGCCAGCAACAAAAGCACCTGTGAATCCATTTGACTTCAGTACAGATATGACTTCTGCTATGTTGTACCGGTATAGTGGAGGCAGCGTTGACCTCAATAATAGTGACCTGGAAGATTTGAAGACGTTTCTTGCGGAAACAGAAATGTATGAAGACCTCATGGAAAAGGCAAAGTATGAAGTAGTCAATGATGAAACGGTCTGGTACATGGTGGACGCCACACTGGCTGATGGGGATGTTGTGCGTGTGACTGTTTTTCCACAAGGGGATGAATCTGATGTACTGCGTATTGAACGTGATGGTGAAGTTGCCTGTTATGAGGCAGTAGATGCAGAAAGTGATATTGGTGCCGGATGGATACGCAACTGTATTGAAACCGCAAAGTACAACCACTACAAGAATAAGTATGAAACAAAGCTTTCTGCTTTAAAGCATAGTTTCTCTATGCAGGGAACAAATTGTTCCTTTACCATACCAGCTGACTTTCCAGAAGAGGTGACCATTCACTTTGAAGCTTATCCGGAAGGCTCTGGGGAAGATGATTTATTATATGGCATAGGTGAGCTGTTGCCTGGAGAGACATATTATGTGGATGTCTCGAAGTATGCGGTGTATCGTTCTTTGCATCTCTCGGTTGAAGTGAGTGATGTAACCTATGATCTTGTGAATGTATTTGACTTGTTGCCAGAAGAAATGATGAGTGATTCACCTTCTGGAAGATATCAGGATAGTGGAATAGAGTAGGAAAGGAACAGCAATTGCTGTTCCTTGTTTCGTGTTAGTCAATGTCTTCGCCGTTGGACTTGTAAACCTTCTGCATATAGTAGAAAGACTTCTTTCTCTTTCTTGAGAGGTCACCATTTCCATCATCATCCATGTCTACATAGATGAAACCATATCTCTTACGCATTTCACCTGTACCTGCAGAGACAAGATCAATGCAGCCCCAAGGTGTATAACCCATGAGATCAACACCATCAATTTCAATGGCATCTTTCATGGTCTGGATATGCTTTCTCATGTAGTCAATACGGTAGTCATCGTTGATGGAACCATCTTCTTCAACCTTGTCGATAGCACCAAGACCGTTTTCAACGATCATCATTGGAATCTGGTATCTGTCATAGATCTGGTTCAGACAGATACGTAAGCCAAGTGGGTCAATTGTCCAGCCCCATGCGGAAGCTTCAAGGTATGGGTTTTTGACACCTTGTGTCTGGTTGCCTTCAGAAACACCAAGTTCTTCCGGATGAGCCGCAATTGCCTGTGAGCTGTAGTAGGAGAAGGAGTAGAAGTCTACTGTACCTTCTTTAAGCAGTTCATCGTCACCGGGTTCCTTCTTGAGCACAATGCCTTCTCTTTCCAGTTCCTTTACCTTCCATGCCGGGTAATAGCCTCTTACCTGCACATCGCCGAAGAACCACTTTGTGTCATGGGCATTGTTCAGTTCCGCAAAGACATCTTCCGGATTGCAGGAATATGGATAAGAAGCACCGTGGGCTATCATGAGACCTACTTTGTTCTCCTGGTCAATTTCATGTGCGAGTTTGACAGCATAGGCCGAACCAAGGAACAGGTGGTAGTAGTTCTGTTCTGTCTTAGCTTTGTTTGTATAACCATCATGAATACCACTGTTTTTAAAACTGCGTGTGAAGTTGATTTCGTTAATGGTCAGCCAGTATTTGACCAGTCCCTTGTAACGTGTCAGGATGGTTTTGACATAGACCTTGAAGGCATCGAGGGTGTGTCTGGAAGCCCAGCCATCATATTCATTAGCCAGGTGCAGTGGGCAGTCAAAGTGATAAATTGTGACGAGTGGTTCCATGCCAAGTCTCTTGCATTCTTTGAAGACATCTTCATAGAACTGAAGACCTTCTTCATTTGGTTGTGTATCGTCACCATTTGGGAAAATACGTGTCCAGTTGATGGACATACGGTAAACATTGAAGCCCATTTCCGCAAACAGTGCGAGGTCTTCTTTCCAATGGTGGTAGAAGTCTGTTGCAACATGGCTTGGATAATATGTGTCAGGATCGACAATAGCCTTTGCGTCTACCGGAAGGCTTTCTCTGCCTCCAAATTCTTTCTTTGTGCCATCGGGCATTTCAACAATGAACTTACGTGGAATGTTGTGGATACCATCTCCACCGGTCAAAGTGTCCGCAACAGCAAGACCTTTACCACCAGAAAGGTAACCACCTTCATACTGATTGGCAGCTGTAGCGCCACCCCATAAAAATCCTTTTGGAAAACTCATGTTTTCTCCTCCTGTGTTGATTTCATTATACAGAAAATTGGTAGAAAGCGTTCTCATGCAATCGTTGGATTGCGTAAAGGATGTTGTAGCTGGGAGAATATAGAAAAAACCGCTTGATTCAAGCGGTTTTTGTTTAAATGGTGACTCCTGAGAGACTCGAACTCTCGACCCACTGATTAAGAGTCAGTTGCTCTACCAACTGAGCTAAGGAGTCATTTCCCTGTGTGCTCGATTATTATAACGCATACAGGGAAGAATGCAATAACTTTTTACAAAGTTTTTGAAAAAGTTTTTTGAAGAAATCAAAATCCCGCGTATTGCTTTTTGGGTAAAAAACCGTAGAGCAAATAATGTTTTTTCACTATTTGTCATTTCTGCAGTGCTGCATGGCGCCAGTATAATGGGAAGTGTGTTGTCCTCTCCTGTACAATGTGTTCTGTTTGTACAGGCTGTTCTTCTTCAATGTACAGGGAATCAAAGGATGTGCGAAGTACTTCGTAGAGCTCAAGTGGAGTTAATTCTGCAGCGTTAATCATTGTTTTGTTCATTTGTTGTTACCTTCTTTCTTTACGAGGAAAGCATAGAACAATTGATGATTGTTAGTGTACCTGAGTGTGTACAATAAAAGAATTCATTGTTTCTACACGAACGGATGTTCCTGATGCGGTATAATAGGTGCGGAGGAACCTCATGAAGGAAATTAACGATACTATAACAAGACTCCACAACCGGGTCGAAGTTCCTACGCTTGGTTACCGTGTGATTGGTGCACATGGTCATGTATATGAAAGAGTAGGGAAGGCGATTCGTGCCGGATACAGATTTTTTGATCTTTCTACTGAACCTGAAGTTGAAACAGAATTTGCACGGGCATTGAATGATAGTTCTATCAGTCGTGCAGATATCTTTCTGACAGTGAAAATTGGCAATGATGATCATGGTTTCAATGCTGCACAGCGTGCTTTCAGACAGAGTCTGAAACGGCTTGGCACAGATTATGTAGATTTGTTGCTGATTGACTGGCCTAACCCAAAGAAGTTCCGTGACAGTTATGAGACAACTTCGGTTGAGACATGGCGGGCATTGGAATCTGCTTACAAGAGTGGTGCAGCCCGTGCTATTGGTGTAGCAAACTATGAGGCACGTCATATTGAATATCTTCTTGAACATGTAGAGATTGCACCGATGGTAAACGAAGCAAGGATTTATCCTGGTTTTCCTTTTACCGATAACCTGACTTGTGCAACGGAACATAAGATTCTCACGGTTGGTTATATGCCTGTGGAATATGAAAAGGTATTACAGTCCAGGGAGATTGGTATTTTTGCTGAGAAGTACAATGCAACACCAGAACAGATCTGCATTCAGTACCTGTACCATAAGGGTTGTATTGCTTTGGCGTATGGTGAGGATGAGGAACGGTTACAGAGTAACTTCCTTGCTTATAATGTGAAGCTTGAGGACAATGATGTGAAGTACATGGATGTGATGAAGAATTATGGTCCTGCTAACATCAATCCGGATGAAGCGGATTTCTAAAGAAAAGGGTCTGTCAGATTGACAGACTCTTTTGTTAACCGTTCATCCTGTTGAGGATGGATTCCTGATTCAGTTTCTGGGAAACAAGCTTCATGCAGTAGAGATAAGCCGGAAGAAGGTAGAGGATGGCAGAGGTCCATGCGGTCTGGTCGGCCCAGGTGATGGCATCGTAGCCAAACATGGGCACAAAGACAAGGGACACAAATGTGCGTGCTATCATTTCGACTACACCCCCAAAGACAGCGGTTGTGGAGTAGCCAAGTCCCTGGATGGACATTCTCGAGACAATGAGCAAGCCAAGTACCGGATAGAAGTAACCCATTCTTCTTAAGTAGAGGGCACTGGCATCGAGTACGGCACTTTCTTCGGCAGAGACAAAGAACATAGAGAGTGTTCTGCCAAGGGTGACCATGACAAGGCAGGCAAACAGACCATAGAGGGTAGAAATGGCAATGCCGGATTTGTAGCCTTTGCGAATGCGTTCAAGTTGTAATGCGCCATAGTTTTGGGAAATGAAGGTGGAGACACCAGCACCGATGGCATCGAATGGACACATCATGAGCTGTTTGATGCGCATACCAGCGGTGAAGCCAGAGACATAGGTTGTGCCAAGGGCATTGTTGCTGGATTGCATGACCATGGAGCCAATGGCTGTGATGGAGAATTGCAGTCCCATAGGAATGCCCATGCCAAGCAGGGTGAGGATGTTTGTGTGCGATAGTGTACGCTGTGGTTTATGGACATGGAGGGTTGGGACTTTCTTTGCAATATAAATCAGACAGAGTACACCGGATAGTCCTTGTGAGAAGATGGTCGCAATGGCTGCCCCTGCACAACCCCAGTGGAGGGCGAGGATGCAGAAGAAGTCAAGACCTATGTTCAATATTGCTGAGAAGGCAAGGAACAGGAATGGTGTTCTTGAGTCTCCGATAGCACGTAAGATAGAGGAAAGGTAGTTGTAGAGCAATGTGCATGGTATGCCAAGCAGGATGACAATGAGGTAGGCATAGGCGTCATTGTAGAGTTCATTGTTGACCTGCAGGATGTTGAGAATGGTTGGGCAGAGTAATGCAGAGATTGCGGTGATGATGAGGGCTAGTACTGCTGTCAGTACACCACCATTGTATATATACTGTCGCATGGCATACTTATCCCCTGCACCAAAGCGCTGGGCAATAGGAATGGCAAAGCCCTGGGCTATGCCCATACAGAAACCAAGGATGAGGAACTGGACACTGCTGGAAGCACCAACGGATGCCAGGGCATTGGAGCCAAGTGTCTGTCCGACGATGGCAGCGTCTGCCATGTTATAGAATTGCTGGAACAGGTTACCGAGAAGAAGGGGAATACTGAAGGTGAGAATCAGTTTCCATGGACTGCCTGTTGTCATTGTTTTTGCCATAATGCGTACCTCCAATGTGTAATATTATAACGCTTTGTTTTACAATGAAGACAAGAGGTGTTCGTTATGAAAAAGGAACAGGTAAAATCATTATTTGATTCGAAGTTTATCAAAGTGGTGGACATTCAGTATGAAGAAGGAAAGCACTACTACAATGCGACAAGAAGAGAGATGGATGATCTGCCTTGTATCAAAAGTGATGAGGCGTTTCAGTCTATGGTACCAGATGCGGTGTCCATTGCTTTGATATTGAAGATGGAAGATGGTCCAAAGCTCTATATGTCCTATGAATACCGTTACCCGGCAGGCAGGTATTTACTGAGTCCGGTGGCAGGCCTTGTGGATGAAGAAGACAAGGAAAGTGAAAGTCCGTTATGTTCTGCAGCAATTCGTGAAATACAGGAAGAAACCGGTATTACGGTAAATGATGACCATGTGTTTGTGGTCAATCCACTTGTGTTTAGTACCCCGGGTATGAGTGATGAAAGTAATGGCATTGTGTGTGCGATTGTTGAGAATGGAAAAGATGTAGTGTTTGACCAGAGTGGTGCGGTTGGTTCTGAGAAGTTTGCCGGTTACCGGTTGTTATCATTAGAAGAAGCGAAACAATTGTTATTGCAGGGAAGAGATGCGTATGGGAATTTCTTTCCGGTATATGGACTTGTTGTGCTGCAGTATTTTGTGAGCGAACAATGGAAGGGGTAACCCTTCTTTTTCTTTAACTTGTTGTGGTAGAAATCTGTTAGACTTGAAGTATAACGATTTGAGGAACAGACAATGAAACTGACAATGGTACAAATGTCCATGCGTAACAACATGAACGAGAATTACAAGAAGTGTTTACAGTATATTGAAGAGGCTGCAGGAAGTGATTTGTTGTTTTTTCCACAGTTGCAGTTTTCGCCTTACTTTCCACAGATGAGTGGGTTGAATGCGACAGTTGCTTTGAGCCGTCAGAATGACGCAAGGATTAAGGGTATGGCTTATCAGGCAGGGAAACACCATATGTGTATTTCACCCAATGTGTATCTTGAAGACCATGGCAAACCGGCGTGTGCGTCTTTGTTTTTTGATAAGAGTGGTGAGATGAGGGAAGTGGCTGAACAGATTCACCGTTTTAACCAGGAAAACAGGTATGAGAAGGACTATTTCCTGGAAGGCAGAAGTGGTTTTGTGGTCCATGATGCTGGTTTTGCAAAGATTGGTATTGTCATTGGCAATGACAGACTGTTTCCCGAGAGTGTACGTTGTTGTGCGTTGCGTGGAGCAGAGATTGTCATTGTGCCTGTGGCTATTTCAATGGATGAAGACCTTGAGATGTTGCAATGGGAAATGCGGATACAGGCAAAGGAAAACCAGGTGTTTATTGCGGTATGTAACCGGGTTGGCAAAGAAGGCAGGCTTGTGTTTGCCGGGCATTCGTTTGTGGCGGCACCAGATGGGGCGTTGTTACAGGAAGCGGATGATGCGGAAGGTCTGATCCGCGTGAATGTAGACGTTAAGGGATGGAAACAGAAGAAGTTTTCCTATCTTGAAGAGAGGTGTCCTGTGTATTATGGGGTGTTAGCACAAGGAAAGGATAATGGAGAGAGTGTATGAGAATCATTGATTGTAAAGTGAATCATATGGATAACCCATTGGGTTACCAGTTGGATAATCCAGATTTTTCGTGGAGACTGGATGGAAAAGTGGATGAACGTGTAACAGATACAAGGATTATGATCCACAACGATCATGCGGAGTCTGGTGATACCGGTTGGACAGATCCGGATAATCTTGGCACAAGTGTTGCGGCAATGCTGGAACCAAGGACACGGTATACATGGAAGGTTGCGGTAAAGCTTTCTGATGGCAGTGTTGTGGAAGGTAAAGAAAACTGGTTTGAGACAGGCAAGATGGAAGAAACGTGGTCTGGTAAGTGGATTACGGTAGAAAGCCAGGACGAGACAAGACACCCCATTTTTCATAAACACTTTGTGTATGACGGAGAAGTAAAGCAGGCACGGTTGTATATTACAGGTCTTGGGTTGTATGAGGCTTCGATCAATGGCAAGGCTGTGAGTGATGAGTGTCTCACACCGTATTGTAATGCCTATGACCAGTGGTTACAGGTACAGACATATGATGTGACAGATTTACTGCATAAGGATAATGAAATTGCGGTCATGCTTGGTAATGGCTGGTATCGTGGCAGGTTTGGTTTTGATCAGAGTGATGAGCCTGCTTATGGCAGTACATGGAAGATGATTGCTGAGCTCATCATCACCGGAAATGATGGTACAGAAACAGTTATTCCAACGGATGACAGCTGGACGGTCACACGTTCAAAGATTACATTCTCCAACATCTATGATGGTGAGCATGTGGACATGACACTAATGGATACACAAGAAGAAAAGGCAGTGTTGTGTGAGGAAGAAAGCGCACCGCTATGTGACAGAATGTCTACAGCGGTAAGAAGGCATGAAATGTTCAGAGGAAAGATGATTATTACACCAAAGAAAGAAACGGTGGTGGACATTGGCCAGAACCTTGCGGGAACATTTGTCCTGCATGTACATGAACCAATGGGGACAAAGATCCGTTTGCAGTTTGGTGAGGTGTTGCAGGATGGCTGTTTCTATCGGGACAATCTGCGTACGGCAAAAGCTGAATATGTTTATGTGTCGGATGGTGAAGAGCGGTGGGTTTCTCCACATTTTACATTCTATGGTTTCCGGTATGTGAAAGTAGAGGGTATGACCAGTTTCAAGGCAGAAGACTTTGTGGCATATGCGTTGTACAGCGACATCCATGATGTTTCTACTTTGAAGACAGGTCATGATCTTGTGAACCGGTTGATTGGTTGTGCAGAGTGGGGTATGAAGTCCAATTTCCTGGATGTGCCTACGGATTGTCCACAGCGTGATGAGCGTATGGGGTGGACGGGTGATGCCCAGGTGTTTTCCAGAACTGCTATGTATCTTGCGGACACATATGCGTTCTATGCCAAGTATTTGTATGACATGAGCAAAGAACAACAAGCGCATGGTGGGCTTGTGCCACATACTGTTCCATCATTCCATATTCACCAGTCTGCGACGGTATGGGGTGATGCGACGACCATTATTCCTTGGAATATGTATCAGTTCTATGGGGACGCAAGAATACTTGCGGACCACTATGATGCGATGAAGGCATGGGTGGACTATGTACGTGCTTTGGAAGAAGATGACCACAGCTGGACAAAGCAGTTCCATTTTGGTGACTGGCTTGCACTGGATGGTGAAAAGAGTCAGGAAGGTGTAAGGGGTCTGACAGATGAGGCATTTATTGCGGCTGTGTACTACAGAAAGAGTGCGATGATTCTTTCTGAGACGGCAAGGATTCTTGGTATAGCAGAAGATGCGGACAAGTATGAACAGTTAGCAGAAGATATCAAGAAAGAAATTCTGAAGGAATGGTACACGGCAACAGGCAGGTGTGCGATTACAACTATGACTGCACAGTTGCTTTCTCTGAATGAATGTATTGGTGACCCATATATTGCAAAAGATGAGCTTGCCAAACTGATCCGTTTCAATAATGGAAAGCTGGCAACTGGTTTTGTTGGTACACCATTACTCTGTCCGGTATTGACAGAATATGGTATGGAGAAGATGGCATATGATCTGCTTCTCAATGAAGACTATCCAGGCTGGTTGTATGAAGTGAAACTTGGTGCTACTACAGTATGGGAAAGATGGAATTCATTGGATGAAAGTGGTCATATTACAGGTGTTGGTATGAATTCACTCAATCATTATGCCTATGGTTCAGTTGTGGAGTGGATTTATGCCTATTGTGCAGGTATCAAGGCAATGAAACCTGGCTTTAAGAGAGCGATCATTGAACCTGTTGTGGACTACAGATTGAAGTATGTGGATTGCAAGTACAATAGTGCTGCAGGTTTGTATGAAGTACATTGGAAGGTCGTGGACAGATGGCATATGCATATGGAATGGTCGATTCCTTATGGATGTGGAGCAGAAGTACATCTGCCGTTCTATAAAGACACAGAGAGTCCAATCAAAGAACAATTGAAGAATGGCTTTGGTTACTTTACACAAGGTACATATGCATTAGATTATGAGACAGATACACCATTAGAGAATGTGATTACACTTTCTTCGATGGTGAGAGATGCTCTGAATGTGCCAGCAGTAAAGGACTATCTTGAAACACTGCCACGTTTCAAACAGAGTGAGTTTTCCTTTATGGGTAGTACCATCAAAGAAGCATTACAGTCTTGTCCTATCAACAAAGAAGACTACACAAGAATAGAGAAAGAGATCATAGAGTTGCAGTGAATAGAAGCCTCCGGGAAAAGGAGGCTTTTTGACAAGGAAATAGAAAAAAGGTAAAGAAATTACATGGTTGGCAGTATTTGGTGCCTGATGATGTGCGATATTTTATTGTGTATATATAGGAATGAGGGAATAACATGATTGATAATGATCGATTAAAAGATATTCTTGTTCAATACAAGAGTGAGTTTGTTGAAAAGCAATGGCCAAATGAAAAGTATAAATGGGAAGCTGTGAAGTGTTTCCAGGATAATTGGGATGTGAATGCAGTAGATTTTGCGGAAATGTTGAATCGCTCACTAGCAAAGACTGGTAATCTGCTGGCTTCATATAATAATTTCCCGGGAATGATGATTTGCGAATTTGCGCAGTCCTATCCTGAAGAAATTCGTGCAATGTTTTTGTCCTTATATGATGAGAGTAAAGATGTATTCGAAAGGATGAATGCATTTAAAATGCAATCTGGAGTTCTTTTGGAAAAGTATGGGAATGGAGCTGCACAGCATTATCAGTATGAAAATGCGATTAGTGTATATCTTTGGCTGAGATTCCCGGATAAGTACTACATTTATAAATATAGTGAGGTCAAAGCAGTTTCTCGTGAGTTAAGAGCAAATTATGGTTTTAAAAAAGGTGCTATCACGGAAAACCTGCATAATTTCCTCGATTTGTATAATGAGTTAAATGATGTTTTGAAGCAGGATGAAGAATTAAAACAACTTCTGCAGTCAGTACTTACAGATACCTGTTATTCTGATCCAGAATTAAAAGCCCTGACGATTGATGTAGGGTTCTACATCAGCAGGCATTATGGTCAGAATAATAATGTTATTAAAGAGGAAAGTGAATGGTATGGTACGGAATATGATCCGGGGTTAACGGTTGATGACTGGGCTGAACTATTAAAGGATGCTTCTGTTTTTACTGATGGAGCTCTTCAAATCATGAAGCGGATGATGGATTTCGGTGGTACTGCTACTTGTTCCCAACTTGCAGAAAAATATGGTATGAAAATGGATTTCTATATGTCTGGTTCAGTGGCTTTGGCGAAACGGGTTTGTAAAAAGAAGGGGATCATGCCTGATGCAAGAGAGAATGGCTCAAATAGTTGGTGGCGTGTTCTCTATACTGGGCGATATGCGAAGAAAGAAGAAAAAGGTGTCTTTGCCTGGAAACTAAGAGATGAGCTGTCAGAAGCACTTGATGAATTTGACCTGAGTGGAGTTGCGTTATACGCTGCAGAGACAGAAGAGGAAGACATTGCCATCCACGGCATGACTCCTGATGATAATTTTGAATTTTCCTCTTCATTAATTGAAAGGTATACGAAAGAAACTTTCCTGGATGAAGTATACATGACTGAAGAACGCTACAATGCACTAGTTGCGGTATTGCGGAATAAGAAGAATATCATTCTTCAAGGTGCTCCGGGTGTTGGTAAAACATTTACAGCAAGACGGCTCGCCTGGTCTATGATGGGCATGAAGGATGACAGCCGGATTGAATTTGTTCAGTTTCATCAAAATTATTCCTA
Source organism: uncultured Erysipelotrichaceae bacterium (assembly GCA_949289855.1). Lineage (GTDB taxonomy): Bacteria > Bacillota_I > Bacilli_A > Erysipelotrichales > Erysipelotrichaceae > Bulleidia. The sequence continues at coordinate 1,677 of CASEPS010000045.1, read as the reverse complement.
TGAAGATTTCGTGATGGGATATAAACCAGTCAAAGATGGATTCGAACTACAATATGGTATTTTCTATCGTTTCTGCCAGAAAGCTGCAAATCAGCCGGACAAGGATTTCTTCTTTATTATTGACGAAATCAATCGTGGTAATCTCAGCAAGATCTTTGGCGAACTCCTTATGTTAATAGAGAAGGATCACAGAGAGGAAAAAGCAACGCTTGCTTATAGTGGCATGCCATTCTCTGTTCCAAATAATCTTTATATCATCGCTATGATGAATACGGCGGACAGAAGTCTTGCCATGATAGATTATGCGCTGAGACGAAGATTCAGTTTCTTTGAAATTGAACCAGGATTTGATACCAATGGTTTCATTGAATATCAGAACAGTTTGCATAGCGAAACATTTGATGAACTGGTAAATAAAGTGAAAGAGTTAAACCAGACAATTTCCCGCGATAAATCTCTTGGTAAAGGATTCTGCATTGGTCACAGCTATTTTTGTGGAATGGATATCTGTACTGATGAACAATTACGAGACACTGTTGAATATGACATATTGCCGATGTTAAACGAGTACTGGTTTGATGAGCCGGATAAATACCAGCGGTGGAAGAATATTCTGCAGGGTGTGTTTCAATGAGCAAGAATGAGAGAATTTTCGTAAAGAACATCTACTATATGTTGTCTTATGCCTTCCGGGAATTGAATCAGAATAGTTATGAAAATGTTTCTGTGGAAGAGTTTGATAATATTCACAATCTGTTTGCATCAATTCTTGCCAAAGGCATTGGAAGGCAGTTGAAGCAGGGGTTATATCGTGAATATGTACTGCACAAAGAAGATATTGCAGGGATTCGTGGCAAGATTAATCTTCCTGATACAATTCGGAACAGGATTGCCAGGAAACGGACTTTGACATGTGAATTTGATGAACTTTCAGATAATAATCTTCTGAACCAAATACTCAAAACAACCATGATGGTATTGCTTAGACATGCTGATGTCGAATCGAAATATAAAGATGTGCTGAAGAAAGAAATGATGTATTTCTCAAATGTCAGTACTATCAATCCTTCATTGATACGGTGGTCATCCATTCGGTTTCAGAGAAATAATAATTCCTATCGAATGCTTATCAGTATCTGTCAATTGATAATAGAAGGAATGTTACTAACAACAGAAACTGGAGAATATGAGCTGGCTACATTTATTGATGATCAGAACATGAGTCATCTGTATGAAAAATTTATTCTGGAATACTATGTTAAGGAATGGCCTCAAATCAAAGCCACAGCTTCGCATATACAATGGGCTCTTGATGATGAAATAGGGACAATGTTACCAGAAATGCATAGTGATATTATGCTCACGAAAGGAAACAATGTACTGATTATTGATGCAAAGTTTTATACACATAGTACACAAAGCCAATATGATGTACATACGATTCATTCGGGAAATCTCTATCAGATATTCACCTATGTAAAGAACAAGGATGCAGAATTTGGAGATGAACCGCATACAGTATCTGGTATGTTGCTTTATGCGGCAACGGATGAAGCAATCCAGCCTGATAGTACATATCAGATGAGTGGGAATAAGATCAGTGTTAAAACATTGGATTTGAATCGGGATTTCTCAGAAATAGCAAAACAATTGAATGCACGTTTGATACGACTAGTA
>CASEPS010000044.1 GCA_949289855.1 uncultured Erysipelotrichaceae bacterium | reverse complement strand
TGTGGACATTGTGTAAGACATTGCGTTGCGAGAAATCGCAGCCAGTGCAGTAGTGGTTGAAGCAGGAAGCTCCGACTTCTATAAGTCGGAGTAGTTCACACGTGACGAAGTTTTTATGTACCCCTTCCGAAAGACTTGTCCCTCCGAGCAATTGTCGAGTGGACAATTGAGACATGCTCTGGAGTGGTTTATTATCAAAACATGGGTGTCAATCATGTGACTCCATCAAAAATGATTTATTGGTTTGTCTGGTGGGGATTTTTAGTTTCTGCAAAACTTCTGAACAGATTCTGATTTGAGGGTGGCTACCTCTTCTGTTAGATCACCTTTTGAGATCATTGGGCTACAACCAGTCAGCAGAGTAACAACAATGCATAGTGAAACTATGTGTTTCATAGTATTACTCGCCAATCTGTTATGCAAAAGCATAGTGTGCATTGTGGTAACAGGATGTCAGAAAACTGTTCAACACAAAGATTTCAACAGTCTCCGTTTTTATACCTCGAAGGGTTTGCGTGTATGTGTTTCATATTGTTTTCTCCAACAAATGTATGAATCTATGCATATTATAATCCATCATATTAGGGAAGCAAGAAAAAAAGATTCATGCTGTCTCATGAATCTCATTCAGGTTTCTTTTCACCTACCCACTGCAGTTCATATTCACCAGTACATTCAAGTACACCACCTTCTGTAAGGTCAATGCACTCTTCATTTTCATAGTAGTCTTTGACTCTGCCAATAGCATCACGGATGTGGAGTCCATCATCCTTGACTGCTTTGACTTTGTATATACCTGGTTTTAAGGAACGTGGAATTTCATAGACACCCGGTGTGATTGTCATTTCATTATCATTGCGGATGTAGATGAGGTGTTTCTTTTTGTTGTTGGCTGCCGCATTGACTTTGCGGAAGAAACGTTCACGCATGAAGAAGAGGTCTGGGTGCTTGACCGTATAAGTATAGGTGAACTTCTTTGTAGAAACTGTGATTGTATCTGTTTCATTTGTATTGCGTTTGACAAAGCCAAGGCGATGGCAGTTGATGAACTTTTCAGAAAGGAAGTAGACAGCTACTTCTGTTTCATACAGTGTGCCTCTTACTGTAATGTTGTTTCTTTTATCTGCAGGGTCACCATCCGGAATGTTATTGATGTCCTTACGCTGAATGGTCGCAATGTTCTTCACTGCATCTTCAGTTGGAATATGTGCCTTACTTACGGTGATGGAAGCCGGAATGCAGTTGATGCAGTGTTCACCATCATGTAAGAGTACTTTTGGTAATGGATAAAAGCGTGCCATTGTTGGTGCTGCTTCATGTGATTCAAGGTATGCGTCCATGATCATGTCACGCAGGTTTTCCTGTGCTGTGACAAGCTGCTGGAAAAGATCAAATTGTACAGGCAGATTGTATGACTGGATGATGGATCTGCAGTTTTTACATATATGATGCCCATCAGAGAGACGGATTGGCTTATTAAAAATGGTGCCACCCTCACTGAGGCAGAAATCACAAACGTTTTTTGCCATGGGAAACCTCCGTATTTCCTGACACAACAATGAAAGTGCTGTGTCTTTCCGTTAGAGATTATAGCATTGAATTCGATGTTTTCGAAATAACACACAGATTTCACATAGGTTTCTGTTTGTTTTATATTGGTTAAAAATATGATAAATGTATGTATTTTGCATACATTTTATTTTTAACTGTCTTTTTACTTTACAAGTGTCCGTTATCATACCCCCGGAATTCCAAAAGATGTAAGGGGGCTTCTGCTTTTGACAGGAGAATGAAACTATGCTCATTACTGCACATTCCGGTTGTGATTCTACACCGGATAACTCAATGGATTTTGTAAGACATGCACTTCAATTACAGGTCGACGCTCTTGAGGTTGATGTCTGGCGAAAGTGTGGAAAACTCATCCTTTCACATGATGAACCAGTAGATGTGAACCATCCACTATTGGAAGAGGTGTTTGCATTGGTGAAAGAACATCCTTCTATGATGGTGAATTGTGACCTGAAAGAAAAGGGTCTTGAGGAACCTGTTTACCAGCTTGCAGAGAGTTGTGGTATGGAAAAGCGGATTTTCTTTTCTGGGGAAGTACGTCTTTCCATCCATGAATTGATGCCAGAGATGGATGGACGGGTTTTAATCAATGCCGAGAATCTGATTCATGATGTGTATGAACATGGTGAAGTGTTTTGCAATGAAGATTGTGAAGAACTGATCAGATTGTGCAAAAAGTATGGATTTGGTGTCATCAATGTCAACTACCGGTTTGCGACTGACTACTTTGTGGAAGTGGCAAAGCGTGAGAATGTGGGCATTTCATTCTGGACGGTGACAGATAAGGAAGATATTCCCCACGTCATCGCCTGGAATCCTTACAACGTGACAAGCCGTTCTCCAGGTCTTGTCTATGCAATGAAACAGTACAGAAAACAGGAGGAGTTATGTTCAAATACCTGAACCCAAGGCGCTTCTTCCATGCGGTAGGCAAAAAGAAGTTCTGGGAATTCATTATCCTTGCGGTATTTATTCTGTTCTTTTACGGGCCTTTATTGAATATGTTGATGCTGGCATTTGCCAACACATATGAAGCACCTTCCGTGCTTCCACAGGAATGGGGATTTAAATGGTGGGAATATGTCTTTGGACAGGAAAGCCTTGTGTCCTCGATGATCCAGTCCTTCATTGTTGCTATTACAACAACTGTGATTTCGATGATCATCTGTATTCCTGCTGCCTATTCTATTGCCCGTTTCAAGTACCGCGGAAGAAAGATGTTCATGCTTTCGTTTCTGCTCACAAATGCCTTTCCAAAACTTGGCATTTATACATCCATTGCGGTGCTTTTCTACAAGTACCAGCTGATGGGTACATATACCGGCGTCGTCATCATCCATCTCATCAATTCGATGATGTTCATGGTATGGCTGCCAGCAAGTGCCTTCCGTTCTGTCCACAGACAACAGGAAGAAGCTGCCCGTGATGTAGGAGCTGGACCAATCCGCACCTTCTTCAAGGTGACATTGCCGATGGCAGTGCCTGGTATTGCGGTGGCTACCCTTTATACCTTCCTTGGTTCTATGGAAGAAGCACAGGGTACCATGCTTGTCGGTATGGCAAGAATCCAGACCATGCCGGTTGCGATGTATGGTATTGTCCTTGACTCACCTGCCATCCAGATCGGTGCAGTATTTGCCATTCTATTGATCATTCCTTCTGCAATTATGATCTTTGCAATGCGCAAATACATTGGTCCGGAAGCGATTGCCGGTGGATTCAAGATGAAATAAGAGAGGGAAAGAAAAATGAGTGAACGCAAAATCAAATTGCAGCTCAATGATATGACCAAGAAGTATGACAACGGGGACGGTGTTGAACACATCAATCTGGATGTATACGAAGGGGAAATTGTTACCTTCCTTGGTCCATCTGGCTGTGGTAAATCTACGATATTGAGAACAATTGGTGGTTTTCTGGATGTGACTTCTGGTGACATTACCATCGATGATCAGTCCATTGTTGCTCTTCCTCCGGAAAAGCGTCCAACCGCCATGGTGTTCCAGAGTTACAATCTCTGGCCACATATGACTATTTATGAAAACCTTGCCTTTGGTTTACAGTTGCGCAAGGTACCAAAAGATGAAATCAAAACAAGAATTACGGACATGTTAAAGCTTGTGTCCATGAGCGGCACAGAGAAGAAGTTTCCAAACCAGCTCTCCGGTGGTCAGCAGCAGCGTATTGCGATTGCCCGTTCCTTGTTGCTAAAGCCTTCTTTGTTACTGCTGGATGAACCGTTCTCTGCACTAGACGCTAAGATTCGTCAGCAGATGCGGGAAGAGCTCAAGAAGATTCAGAGCGACCTTGGTATTACGGTTATCTTTGTTACCCATGACCAGGAAGAAGCGATGGCACTTTCCCACAGAATTGTGGTTATGAACAAGGGAAAGTTTGAACAGGTTGGTACTCCAACTGAAATTTATGACAAACCTGCCACAAAGTATGTCGCTTCCTTCATTGGTGAAATGAACTTCATCCAAAGAGAAGATGGCAAGACCATTGCTGTTCGTCCGGAAGATGTGAATATCACATGGGATGAAAACAGAGACCTGGAAGGTGAAGTACGTACGATCATGGTACTGGGTCATTATGTACAGGTGACTGTGCAACACAAAGATAACATCATCAAGTGCTTCGTAGACCGCTCTGTTTCTGACAAGCTCACAATCGGTCAGACAGTTGGTATGCATATTGGCAAACATAACGTATTTGCTTAAGAAAAGAGAGGAAAAACAAATGAAATTCAGAAAATTCGCTACCGTATTTCTCACAGCCGCAATGCTTGCCGGATGTGGTTCTGGTACTGCAGATAGTGCCAATGGCAAGGAAACCATCACACTCTGGGCTTCTGGTTCCCAGAATGTCGGTGACATTTATGAAACACTTGTTGAGGAGTTCAATACAAATTCCGAATATGCCGACAAGTATCAGGTAGACTTCCAGTTTATGCTTTCTGGTACGGGTACACAGTCTTTGACAGATATGTTGATTGCTGCACACAAGGCTGGTCAGACAAATACAGACTATGACATTGTTGACCTCGGTGGTGATGACCTTTCCAAGGTTGTTTCCCAGGCTGGTGAAGAAATGCTTGTCAAACTGGATAAGACAAAGATTCCAAATTCTTCCAAGGTGAGTGCAGAAAGTACTGTCGCTACAGATTATGTACAGCCATACCGCGGCACAACGGTCATCATGGCATATGATTCCGAAAAGGTTGAAAATCCGCCAAAGACAGTAGATGAACTTGTGGCATGGATGGAAGAAAATCCTGGCAGATTTGCATACAATGCGCCAGGTACTGGTGGTGCAGGTGATTCCTTTGCCCGTTCCATGGTCTATAACTTCATGGATGAAGAAGCGATGACTTCTGATGATACAAGCTGGGAAGAAGAATGGGATGAAGGTTTCCAGTTCCTTGCGGATATTCATCCATATATGTATGAATCTGGTGGTTCTATTGTTTATCCCAACAAGAACCAGGGTACATTGGATCTGTTGAACCAGGGTGAAATTGATATGTGTCCTAACTGGGCAGATATGGTTCTTTCCCAGCGTGCACAGGGCACCATTAAGGATTCCATTAAGATCTACCAGATCGAACCATCTCTGACAGGTTCTCTGCAGTCCCTTGCTATTCCAACATTTGGTTCTCATGAAGAAGGTGCATATGCTTTCATGGACTTTATGCTTTCTGACACAGCACAGGAAATTCTTGTAAAGCAGATGGCTGCTATTCCACTCGTTGATACATCCAACATGGACCTCACTGGTTATGAAGATCTGATGGAACTTGATGTTTCCAACTTCCGCATTATGTCTATTGGTGACCTCGGTACTGATTTCAATACCAGATGGGATTCTGAGATTGGTTCTATTGGTTAATGGATACGGAGGCAGGTATGAGTAAAAATCTGAAAAACAAGCTTGCGGCTTATGGTCTTGTACTCCCTGCCTTCCTGATTGTTATGTTGACAGTCGCATACCCGATTGTATCGGCTGTCATCCAGTCCTTTCAGGATGCAGAAACAGGAGCGTTTACGCTGGACAATTATGCTTTCTTCTTTACGGATGAAGCACAGAGACAGAATCTGCTTTATACACTTTATGTTGTTGTGATGACGGTGGTCATCGCGATTGTTGTCGCCTATTTGTTGGCATTGTATCTGCGCTTTCAGCACAGTAAGATTGCCAGATCCATCGGTACATTGTATCTCTTGCCAAGATTTGTACCTTCGATGTGTGCAGTATACGCAATGATTACCATCATCCGTGACTCTGGTCTTATCAGCAGAATTGGTGCGTTGTTCGGCTGGGAAATTGAGCTTGGTCTTATGTACCATGCCAACGGCATCATTCTCATGAATTTGTGGTTTAACATTCCCTTTGCGGCATTGATGATTACAGCAGGTCTTGGGGCTATTCCGGATTCCATCATCGAAGGTGCACAGGATGTCGGGGCGGGAAAGTTCAAGGTTTTCTCAAAGATGATCCTTCCGCTTTCTTTGAAGGATGTTGTCATTGCCGGCACATTTGTGTTTATGTCCAATGTCGGTTCCTTCACCACCCCATATCTTATGGGTGGCAATTCACCGAAGATGCTCGGTATAGCATTGTTTGACCAGTTTAACAGATATATGGACTATAACCGTACGGCAGCACTGTCTGTTATTATGTTCTTAATCTGTTCTATATCCGCAATTGTCTACATTTATACAAATCTCAAAGACGCGGATTGGGAAAAATAAGAGAGGATGTATGGAAGTACTTCTGGAGAAAACGGTACATTTGACAACAAAACATGACAGGACAAATGTCATTCTGCTATTTACGGTACCGCATGATTTTGCAAGGCTGGAAATCAGTATTGCCTATTCTCCCAAGTACATTACCGATCCACAAGATGTGAAGAAGGCAGTGATGGACTGTTACAGGAAGTATCTGTTGCCGGAAGATGTACCGGAAACAGTGGATCCTGCACAGTTCAGGCTGAGTAATCTTTTGACACTTTCACTTGACTGCAATGGTCGTTATGTCGGTGCTGCTCACCGGCAGGCGCCATTGCAGTTTCATGTCATTTCAAAGGAAAAGTCTTCACGTGGATTCTGGAAATGTGCGGTAGAAAAAGGAGAGTGGCGGGCAATGATCAATGTGCATTCCCTTGCGGCAGGTACAGTGGATTATGAAATCCAGATTGTTGGCAAGGAGGAAGGTGAAGCATGATCTTTCGACCAATTGAAACACATACCCATACAGTGCATAGTGATGGTGACTTCACGGTAGAAGAACTGATACGCGCATGTCACAACTTTGGCTATGCAGGTATGATTCTCAGCGACCACAATACGGATTCTGGTTACCAGGAAGTAACAGAAGACATGGTAGAGAAATATCTGCCTGTTGTGCGTGCGATTGAGTGGACAACATATTTTGGTCATGTGCTTGTCATTGGTGCAGACCGGTTTGTGGACTGGCGCTTTGCCAAACCGGAAACCATTGATACTTATTTTGCGGAAATTGTGAAAGCGGATGGTGTAGTTGGTATTGCCCATCCATTCAGTATGGGTGGTGTATTGTATACAGGTGGGTTCTTTGAGTTTCAGGTACATGACTGGACAAAGGTGAGTTTTATTGAAGTGTTTTCGAAGGCAAAGAATACAACAATGAAATCCAATGCCAGGGCATTAGAATGGTGGTTCTCCTTATTAAATGAAGGACATCATCTTGCGATTACTTCTGGGCGGGACTGGCACAGGCCAGATCCTGAAGAAAGACCGGTGTCTGTAACATATGTAGGTCTAGAAAAGGATGTCATAGATGAGGCAGGTGTCAAAGAGGCATTGCGCAAGGGAAGAACGTATGTGACCTATGGGGCAGGGATGAACCTTTCTTTTGTACAGGAAGGGAAGAAATATATGGTTGGTGACAGCCTTGTCAAAGGACCATGTACGGTCAATCTTTCTCTGAATTTTAAGGAAAGAAGTGCATATTGGCAGAAGTGGAACTATGACTGGCGTACGGTCAGAGTCATTGCGGATGGCAGGGTGATTAAAGAGGTGCCCTATACTGCAAAGGGTATTACCGTACCACTGGATGGCAGTTATACATGGGCTGTTGTTGGTGTTTATGGCACCATTGGTGGTTCAATGAAGGAAGAATTGCTGGCGATGAGCAGTCCGGTATACTTTGAATAAGGTGATTTTTGACTTGAAAAATGCTTTTCTGATGCGAAAAGTGAGAAAATACGCAAAAAAGGGCTTGACTGTTGATTTCCGTGTAGTAAGATTTAGAAGCTTAGCGAGAAAAAGGCTTTACCATGCGTAAAGCTTATATTTAGACTAAGGAATGGCACACTTGGTTATGTGTGCATGAAACAATGAAAGGAGAATTCAGCAATGCCTACAATAAACCAGTTGATACGCAAGGGTCGTAGCAATAAAGTTTACAAGTCAAAGTCACCGGCGCTGAACAGAGGTTATAACTCCCTCAAGAGCAAGCCTACAAAGCTCAGCAGCCCGCAGAAGAGAGGTGTCTGCACCCGTGTTGGTACAATGACACCGAAGAAGCCGAACTCCGCGCTTCGTAAGTATGCCCGTGTCCGTCTTTCCAACGGTATGGAAGTTACAGCATACATCCCAGGTGTTGGTCACAACCTGCAGGAGCACTCCGTTGTCATGATCCGTGGTGGACGTGTCAAGGACCTCCCTGGTGTTCGTTACCACATCATCAGAGGTACACTCGACTGTGCAGGTGTTAACGACAGAAACCAGAGCCGTTCCCTGTATGGTGCAAAGAAGCCAAAGAAGAAGTAAGGAAATAGAGAAGGAGAAGATAGAACATGCCAAGAAAAGGTTATATTGCAAAGCGTGATGTGCTGCCGGATCCGATCTACAATTCCAAGCTCGTCACAAAGCTCATCAACAGAATTATGATTGATGGCAAGCGCGGCACTGCACAGACAATTCTGTACGATGCATTCGCTGATATTGAAAAGAAGACAGGTGAAAATCCTATGGAAGTATTCGAGAAGGCACTCGGCAACGTTATGCCTCAGCTCGAACTCAAGGTTCGCCGTGTCGGTGGTGCAAACTACCAGGTACCGGTTGAAGTCAGTGCTGAAAGAAAGCTGACACTCGGTCTTCGTTGGATCGTTAACTATGCCCGTCTGAGAAATGAAAAGACAATGGAGCAGAGACTTGCCAACGAAATCATGGATGCTGCTAACGGTGTTGGCGCATCTGTCAAGAAGAAGGAAGATACACATAAGATGGCTGAAGCAAACAAGGCGTTTGCTCACTATCGCTGGTAATTAGTTGAAAAAGGGAAGGAGCAAAGAATGCCCAGAGAGTTTCCATTAAACAAAATCCGTAATATTGGTATCATGGCTCACATCGATGCTGGTAAGACAACAACAACTGAGCGTATCCTTTATTACACAGGTAAGATCCACAAGATCGGTGAGACTCACGATGGTGCCTCCCAGATGGACTGGATGGCACAGGAACAGGAACGTGGTATTACAATCACTTCTGCTGCTACAACATGCCATTGGAAAGACTGCCAGATCAACATTATCGATACACCAGGTCACGTCGACTTCACAGCTGAAGTTGAACGTTCCCTCAGAGTACTCGATGGTGCGGTTACAGTTCTTGACTCCAAGGCTGGTGTAGAACCTCAGACTGAAACAGTCTGGAGACAGGCTTCCGAATATAAGGTTCCACGTATCGTCTTCTCCAACAAGATGGACGCTACAGGTGCTGACTTCGACATGAGCGTTCGCTCTATTGGAGACAGACTTGGTGCCAAGGCAGCAGCTATCCAGATGCCAATCGGTGCTGAGAGTTCCTTCAGAGGAATTATCGACCTTGTCACAATGAAGCAGGAAATGTACGAGAATGACCTCGGTACAAACATTGCTGTTACAGATATTGATGAACAGTTCAAAGAAGAAGCTGAAATGAAGCATGCTGAACTGCTCGAAGCTATCGCTGACTATGATGATGAACTGATGATGAAGGTTCTTGAAGGTGAAGAGCCAACTGTTGAAGAAATCAAGAATGCTATCCGTAAGGGTGTAATGACTTCTGAGTTCTTCCCAGTACTCTGTGGTTCTGCTTACAAGAACAAGGGTGTACAGCTTCTGCTCGATGCAGTTGTTGACTACCTGCCTTCTCCAATTGATATTCCTTCTATCAAGGGTCACCTTGAAGATGGTACAGAAGATGAAAGAATCGCTGCTGACGATCAGCCATTCAGCGCTCTTGCATTCAAGATCGCTACTGACCCATTCGTTGGACGTCTTACATACTTCCGTGTTTACTCTGGTACAGCAGGTGCTGGTTCTTACGTTCTCAATGCTTCCAAGGACAAGAGAGAAAGACTTGGTCGTATCGTAAGAATGCATGCTAACCATAGAGCAGATATCGATGAAGTTTATGCAGGTGACATCGCTGGTGCGGTTGGTCTCAAGTACACAACAACTGGTGATACACTCTGTGATGAAAATCATCCTATCATCCTTGAATCCATGGTCTTCCCAGAACCAGTTATCCAGATGAGCGTTGAGCCTAAGACAAAGGCAGACTCCCAGAAGATGGATGATGCACTGGCTAAGCTTGCTGAAGAAGATCCAACATTCAAGACATATACAGATGAAGAAACTGGTCAGACAATCATTGCTGGTGTCGGTGAATTGCAGCTCGACATCATCATGGACCGTATGAAGAGAGAATTCAAAGTTGAAGCTACTGCAGGTGCTCCACAGGTTGCATACCGTGAAACAATCACACAGGAAGCTGAAGTTGAAGGCCGCTTCATCAGACAGTCCGGTGGTCATGGTCAGTACGGTGACGTCTGGATCAGATTCTCACCGAACCCGGGTAAAGGTTTCGAATTCGAAGACGCAACTGTTGGTGGATCCGTTCCGAAGGAATTCATCAAGCCGACAGAGCAGGGTCTTGTCGAAGCACTGCCAAATGGTCTTGTTGCAGGCTACCCTGTCGTAGACATCAAGGCAGTTCTGTTCGATGGTTCCTACCACGATGTCGACTCTTCCGAACAGGCATATAAGATCGCTGCATCTCTTGCCCTCAAGGAAGCTGCCAAGAAGTGCGCACCGACAATTCTCGAACCGATCATGTCTGTAGACATCACAGCACCATCTGAGTACCTCGGTACAATTATGGGTGACGTTACAAAGAGACGTGGTCAGATCCGTGAACAGGAAGAAACAGGTAATGCTATCAAGGTTAAGGCATACATCCCGCTGGCTTCCATGTTCGGTTATGTCACAGACCTGCGTTCCTTCACACAGGGGCGTGGAATCTATTCCATGCAGATGGACCACTATGAAGAAGTACCTAAGTCCATTGCAAAGGAAATTATCGAAAAGAATAGTACAAAGTAAAATATTGATTTTAGTACCTGTATAATTTAGAATATTTACAGGCTGTCTAGTATAAACCAGGAGGAAAAAAAGTTATGGCTAAGGAACATTTCGACCGTACGCTGGAACATGTAAACATCGGTACTATCGGTCACGTTGACCATGGTAAGACAACTCTTACAGCTGCGATCACAAAGTATCTCTCTGAGCATCCTGAAGATGGTAAGGCTACATTCGAAGCTTATGACCAGATCGACGGTGCTCCAGAAGAAAAGGCACGTGGTATCACAATCAACACTGCACACGTTGAATACCAGACAAACAAGAGACACTATGCACACGTTGACTGCCCAGGTCACGCTGACTATGTCAAGAACATGATCACTGGTGCAGCTCAGATGGATGGTGCTATCCTCGTTGTTGCTGCAACAGACGGACCAATGCCTCAGACACGTGAGCACATCCTGCTCGCTCGTCAGGTGGGCGTTCCGAAGATTGTTGTCTTCCTCAACAAGTGCGACATGGTTGAAGATGATGAACTCATTGATCTCGTTGAAATGGAAGTTCGTGAACTCCTTTCCGAGTATGGCTTCGATGGCGACAACGCTCCAATCATCCGCGGTTCTGCTTTCAAGGCTCTTGAAGGTGATCCAAAGTGGACACCAGCTATCAAGGAACTTCTCGATGCAGTTGATGAATACATCCCTGCTCCTGAACATGAATTCGACAAGCCGTTCCTGATGGCAGTTGAAGACGTCTTCACAATCACAGGTCGTGGTACAGTTGCTACTGGACGTGTTGAACGTGGTAAGCTCAACCTCAACGACGAAGTTGAAATCGTCGGTATCAAGGAAACACAGAAGACTGTTGTTACAGGTATCGAAATGTTCAGAAAGACTCTGGACTATGCACAGGCTGGTGACAACATCGGTGCTCTTCTCCGTGGTATCAACCGTGAACAGATCGAGCGTGGTCAGGTTCTCGCTAAGCCGGGTTCCGTTACACCTCACACAAAGTTCAAGGCTCAGGTCTATGTACTGACTAAGGAAGAAGGCGGACGTCATACACCGTTCGTTTCCAACTACCGTCCACAGTTCTACTTCAGAACAACAGACGTTACAGGTGTTATCACTCTTCCAGAAGGCACAGAAATGTGCATGCCTGGCGATAACGTTGAAATGACTGTTGAACTTCTTGCTCCGATCGCTATCGAACAGGGAACAAAGTTCTCCATTCGTGAAGGCGGCAGAACAGTAGGTTCCGGTTCCATCATCGAAATCGTTGAGTAATTCGGTCACAATGTAAACGAAAGGGATGTCGAAAGGCATCTCTTTTTTTGCTTTCTGATCATTTGTCGATTCTTGTTAATGGGCAATGCGCGTGGTAAAGCGTAGAGTGAATAGCGGATACCAAATCTTGTGGAATTCATTGTATCCCTCCTCAAGGATATTTCTGTCATAGCAATCTTCAACAGGGAATATCTGTTGATCATGAATTCTTCACTTTGTATCTATCGTTGGTTTGACATCATTTACATTCGCAAAAAACCAACAACAATTCACCTAAGACAGTCCCTGCTGTTTTAGATAGGACAATATCCCCACATACTGTCAGGAAGACCCGACTGCATCCTCCATATGCGGCCGGGTTTTTCATGAGCATCTTCTTTGACTCTTTCAGTCCTATTGGGTATTGTATGGTCAAGGAGGAAAACTACTATGTTGAATAAGAAAGTAGCTGAATTATTAAACGACCAGGTAAACAAGGAGTTCTACTCTGCTTACCTCTACCTTGCCCTTGCCAACTATTATCATGATGAGAATCTCGATGGTTTTGCCAACTGGTATGAGATTCAGGCAAAAGAAGAAATGGACCATGCAATGCTGATGGTAAAGTACCTGCAGAATAATGATTACAGTGTTACACTGGAGGCTATTGCAAAACCAGAAGTGAAGATTGAAAGCTTCAAGGATCCACTGACCATTTCTCTTCAGCATGAAAGATATGTGACTGCCCTTATTAACAATATCTATGAAGCAGCACTGGAAACAAAGGATTATCGGTCCCAGAAGTTCCTTGACTGGTTCATTGATGAACAGGGTGAAGAAGAAAAGAACGCAACAGATATGGTGAAGCGTTTCGAACTTTTTGGAAATGATCCAAAGGGTCTGTATGCACTGGATAGTGAATACAAGGCACGTACCTATTCCGCACCGTCATTGCAGCTGGATTAATAGAAAGAGGCATTTGTCTCTTCAGCCTGTTGATAAAGTCAGTATAGGCCAAATGGAACAGGTATGTTAGAATTTATCAGGCAAGAACCGATCCTGTTATTCGATTTAGGACGTTTCTTGCTTTTTTGGTTTTGATAGGATATCAGAAAGAAACACCTGCCTTGTTTCTTTTGTGTACATTGTTCTTCACTTCCTGTATTCTTAATGCGTGAAGCGGAGAACAGTATGATAAAAGCAATCCTTTTCGATTTTGATGGAACACTCAGTGACAGATATGGTGCAGCCTATGAAATGTACCGGTGGTATTTAAAGCAGATGATGCCAGAAGAAGATGTGCATAGTCTTTCTTTTGAAGCAAAGGTACAACAATGTCTTATCTATGATGAATATGGGACTATAGACCGTGGACATGTGTTAGAACAAATCAAAAAGAAATGGGTGAAAGACCTTGATATTGAGAAATGGAAAGATGTCTGGTATAGCAACTTCTTTCGCTACCAGAGACTGATGCCTGATTGTGAGAATGTACTGCATCAGTTGAAAGAGAAGTACAAGCTTGCCATTATTACCAATGGTCCTGAAGTCAGCCAGATGGCAAAGGTAAAGGCACTTGGCATGGATGTCTTCTTTCCAGTAGTTGTCGTAGGTGGTGCTTTTGGAAAACAGAAACCGGATGTTTCTATTTATCATCACACAGCACAACAACTTGGTGTAAAACCAGAAGAATGTGTATTCATTGGTGATACGTTTTCCACAGATATTTATGGTGCATTAGCTGCCGGTATGCAGGCAGTGATGATGTGTCATGACAGAAGGTTTGTGTCACAAATGGATATTCCAGTTGTCCACAATTGGAAAGATATCGAACATATGTTTCTGTAGTAGTAGAACCAGATCTGAAAGCAGGTCTGGTTTTATTTTGGAAACAGAGTACGGTGAAATGATAGCACTGAATATAGTGCATAAGATGGATGTTCTTATTTAACGACGCAAAAAAGCGTTGATAAAGCGTTGATAAATGCGTCGATAAAATGTATATTGCCATTAGAAAGGAGTCGTAGATCATGTTCGATATCAATCATCTGAATCAGTACAAAGAAAATAATTGTCTTGAAGTGAAACTGGCTGCTGGTGGTCTTCCGAAAAGCATATGGGAAACATATTCTTCTTTTGCCAATACAGAAGGAGGAATCATTCTTCTTGGGGTAAGTGAAAAAGAGGATGGCGGTTTTGTTATAGAGGGTCTTGAAAATCCTGAGAAATTGCAGAAAGAAATCTGGAATACGTTATACAATATGCAGAAGGTCAGTCGCAATATCTTGTCATCGCGACATGTAGAAATTCTGAATATACAGAAAAAACAAATCATCCGGATGACTGTGCCAAGAGCAGACAGAAGAGATAAACCAATCTATATTGGTGCTAATCCGTTCACGGGAACATTCAGACGAAGTGGGGATGGTGATTATCATTGCACAACGGATGAAGTGAAAACTATGTTGCGTGATCAGGGAGATAGTGAATCTGACATAACAATAATAGAGGGAATGGACCTCGATGTGATTGACTATGATACTTTGTCACGCTATAGAAATCGCATGAAGATTAACCTGCCTGGACATGTATGGGAAGATTTTGATGATGTGCAGTTCATGTTGAGAATAGGTGCAGCAGGCAGAAGTAATGATGGTGTAGTTCATCCAACAGTTGCAGGTCTTTTGATGTTTGGAAAAGATTATGAAATCAACAGAGAATTTCCAGAGTATTTTCTGGATTATCGGGAAGTGACAGATATGCATGAAAGATGGTCAGACAGAATCTGTTCGGGAACAGGAGAATGGAGTGGAAATATCTACGATTTCTTTTTCCGCGTCTATAACCGGCTCATCCAGGATATTCGTGTGCCATTTGAGATGAAAAATGGACTTGAGAGAATAACGGATACCCCACTGCATAAGGCGATGAGAGAAGTACTTGCCAATTGTGTGATTCATGCGGATTACAGAGGCAGACAAGGTGTTGTCATTGTGAAACGGAATAATGAAATATCTTTGTCTAATCCAGGTAGTTTTCGCATTGATATTCGTGATGCTGTAGTTGGTGGAGTATCTGATCCAAGAAACGGAACAATCCTGAAGATGTTCAATCTCATTAATATTGGAGAACGGGCAGGGAGTGGTGTGCCTTTGATATGTAAAGTGTGGCATACACTAGGCTGGGAAGAACCAGAATTCAAGGAATCCTTTCATCCAGAGAGAACTACAGTGAGATTAAGGCTTAACCAAAACAAAAATGCTTATGTCAATAGTGGTTCTTTGGCAGGAACCAGAGTGAATGAACCTGGTGTTTCCTATCATATTCAGACACAAAGAAATACTGTGTTGAACTATCTTTCAACGCATGACTGTATTACTACTACAGAGGTAATGTCATTGTTGAACCTTTCGGCGACACAGGGAAGAAAGGTTTTGCGTGATCTGGCAGAGGATGGCATTTTGATTTCTCTAGGACATAATAAGAACCGCAGATATGTGAAAGCACCTGCACTTGATAGAACAGACGAAACAATTGAATAATGCAGGAAAGACCAGACATGAATCTGGTCTTTCCTACATGTATGCAATTCTTACTTCTTCCAGTTGTTAATGATCTCTAAGATTGCTTGTTTATAATCACTTTGTGGTTTTTCAGGGAATCCATTGTCAAGAATGTATGTGATGAAATCCATCTTTTCCATCAATGTTGAGATTTGCTTGTGAATATCATTTTTCTTATGTTTCAGGACTTCGTTGATATTGTCAGAATGGATCAATGATCTGATTTCTTCCAGTTCAAATCCCATTTCCTTCAATACCATTACTCTCCAAATATCTTCCAACTGTTCATCGTCATAGTCACGATGGTTGTTTTCTATGCGGTTGGCTTTTACGAGGTGGATGTCATCGTAGTATTGCAGTGTTCTCCTGCTGATACCGATGCGTTTACTGGCTTCTTTAACTTTCATTTACATCTTCTATGCAGAAGCTTAAGACATCACGTTGACGTGATAGCAAGCTTTTGCATATCTCCTTTCGAAAGAGTCGATGTAAATTTCGCGAAAGAAAAAGCTGTGAGATTGTCTCACAGCTGATGGTTAACATGTCATAAACAGAATGAAATAGAACAGAGCAATTGCTGCTACTACACCAAATAGTGCATACAGGATGATTTTACTGGAATTCTTAGACATATATCTCCTCAGTTGAATGTAAGGTCATATTCTTCAAGGTCATAATCCTGAGCTATGAATGACTTAATAAGTTCTTTAGCATTCGCTTCTGCTTCTTCAAGAATGCCATTGTCTAAAGCTGTCTGCTTGGCATTCTCTGTGAGGTCTGAAATAGAAGCACTGATGTCTTCAACAGTAATTGGAGTGAAAATACTTTCTGCTTCATGGTAGAGCTTAAAAGAATCTTCAAGAAGAGAAGGCTCAAATAGTCTGAATTCAGGAAGTGTCACAGATATTGTTTTCGCATTGTCATCGACATCCCATTTAACACATAACAGGCAAGAAATCCCCCACCTCTATAGGTGGTGGGATGAATTGCTCCGGACCCGGTATTTCATATATCAAATGTAAAATTATTGA
>CASEPS010000043.1 GCA_949289855.1 uncultured Erysipelotrichaceae bacterium | reverse complement strand
TATGTCCGCATTCCGTACATACACCGGTATTACTGTGGGCGAATTTATGGAAAGAAGTACCACCGCACTTCTCACAAACCCATCCATCAGGGTATTTTGTATTGAAGAAGAACTGATAGCAAGCTTCAGGATTATTAGCATACTTCTCATTGAAGGCTACAAGTGACATTTTTCTGGGCTTTAAATCTTTGTTTGACATATCTCAATACCATCCTTGCGACTACAGGATAGCAGGTATGCGATTTATAGGTGTACACATCTGGGTACACCATCCGTCTGATGGGCTATTAGATTTGTATTACCATGCATCAGGAAGACAACTGGTACAGATCCTTCAGTTGCATTTTTACTCTGTTCTGGCATATAGACATACCAGAGAGAATTGATTCCATCACCATCAAGGTCTTCTGTATATACGGTACGTTCTACATTCTTGATCACATCAGTAGAATCAAAGAACATGAATTCACGTTCTACAGTATTGTCTTTTGTATACCATGTACCTACACCTGGTTCACGGGTAATATTACCAATTCTGCCAAACTTGGAAAGAACTGTTTCCCATGCATTCTTGAATGCAGTGTTCACATCTTCCTTTGCACTATTTTCCACAACAATCTCAAACCGGGAATCCGGATTGACAGATGTTGTCATTGTTCCTTCAGTTGTCACACTGGTTGCCTTATTGACATCTTTATAAGCTTCTGCAACAGCAGAATCACTATTCGAAACATAAACAGGAACCGAATACTTTGGTGCCTTGCCTGCCTCACCACCATAGGTCATGATGCCAGCAACACCCCAGTCATACTGGGCAAGGTGCTGGTTAATGAATGTAGCACCTTTGCCAATACCAACAAGATTCAGATTGGTTGTTGGACCAACTTTGTTCTTGAGAATATCGTTGTATACAGCAACATCATCTTCTGTATACACACCAGTACTCTCATCCTTTGCGTTGATGACAATTGCCATGGAAGCACTCTTATTGATGATGTCGGTAATACCCATGTCATCCATCATCTTCTCTGCTTCTTCTTTAGTTGTGTATTTATCCACATAGACAAGGAACTTTGCTGCATTCGTATTGTTGTCTGTTTCAATGGAAAGCTTATCTGCTGCAGAGAATACCCATGCATCAGCTTCACCTGTATAAGAATTCACACCATCCAGATATGCATCAACGATTTCCTGTGTAGTGTCAATCTTTGCCTTGCCACCATTAGCAGATAGTTCAATGCCTCCTTCAACTGGTGAACTTGCATAATCACTCTTTACCGTTGAACCATTCTGCAAACCAGTAAGCAATGCATTCATATCATTCAGATACTGAATACCAATTTCACCAGGTCTCTGGGCATTTTCTGACCAGAATTGCTGCCATCTGTGACCAGCAAGAACTCTTGGAGAACCCATTTCCTGAACAATGCCCTGTAACTTCTTGACACCTGTTTCAAGGGCACCAAGAGGATTGGAATCCGCATTCCAGAAGCACCAGATAAAACCAGAACCAATGGTGTCACCAGTAAAGATCACATCATCTGCTCTGTCTACAAACACAAGAGAACCAGGTGTATGGGCAGGAATAGCAACGACTTCAAACGAAGTATCCGCAAATGTAAATGTATCGCCATCATTGAGCTTTGTTATCTTGCCAGCATAGGTAGTAGCTTCAGCACTGGACGCATCAAAATCTGCTTCACCAATGTACACAGCACTTACCTGATCATTGATGTCTGAAAGTACATTTCCATTATCAATGAGACCCGTATGGTCACCATGATTATGTGTCAAAGCAATGGTAACATTACCATCTCCTGCAAGTGCATTGATAATGGTGCGGGCAGCTGTTTCTTTCTCACTGCCATCAGCTGGCATATTTCCTGCGTCCACAATCATCAGTTCATTATTCTTTTGTACAAAGTAGATCGAAGCAGGATTATTCATGTTGCCTTCAGAATCCGTAGCGCCACCCGGAAGTGCTGCAGTACTTTCATCCATGTGATAGATGCCATCCTGCATCTTTTCCACATGATACGCACCAAGTTCTGCGCTTCCATCTTCAAGATCCGCAAGGAATTCTTCCTCAGGAGTTGTCGTTGCAGGCGCAGCATGACTGATAACACTTTCTGTGTCTTCTTCCGTTTCTGTTGACGGTGAAGGTGTTGGAGAGTCAGAAGGCTCTGGCTCAGTTGAAGCAGTTGGTTCAGGGGTGTTTGTCACTTCTGTTTCTTCTTCTACCTCACCTGTTCCAACTTCCGTTTCCTCAGCAAACGCTGGCGAAATGTAGCCTGTTACCATAGACAAAGCAGCCACAGATGCCATCAGTTTCCTGACATTTGATTTATGCATGATTTTCTCCTCCTTTGCTAAATCAAACCAATGAACAGACTTTCGTATTTCTCATTTCCCTCCCTTCTTCTATTGAAAATCTGTTGATTTTCCAATGATGTTCTGCACCATAAGAGAAAAAGGCATCACAGGTTCCCTTACACCTGCAATGCCTTTGCATACCATATCCAATTCACAGGTGCAGAAAAATTCGAAACAATTTCACCTCACCTGAAATTACCTATATCTTACCACTATGTATACGGAACATTATTCCATAATGTTAGCGGTTACATTCATTTCCATAAATACTCTGTCGCAAAGTGATAGAAGCACTGTGACCAGACAAACCAGTCATGTGCACCTTCGTAATAACCAGCCGCATGTATGTTAGACATATCATTCTCATCCGCCCATCTGACAAGGTCTTCATACTTCTTCAAAGCTTCCGGATTATCATTTGGCAGAATCTTTTCAGACGCAATGTCACAAGTACCAACCGCAGCCATGACAACAGGCTGATCCAGTCCTTCGGTTTCCTTGACTGCTCTCATATCCGTACCAGAGAAGATACCAAAGTAGCCAAATTCTGTTGGATGGTCGAAGTACATATTCATGGTTGTCATACCACCCATGGAAAGACCACAGAATGCTCTGTCTTTCACTTCTGAAGAAACATTGTAGTTTTCTTCTACATACGGAATGATGTAGTTCAACACATTGTTCTCAATCTCCGCAAAATCCCATTCATAATGCGCATTATCCATTGTCACAATCACTGCTTCTTCTGTAACACCTTCCGCTAACATATTGTCCATGATATTGTCCGCATGACCCATGGCAAACCAATCAGTTTCATTACCGCCACCACCATGGCTCATATATATCGTCTTATATGGCTCAGCTCTATCCGCATCATAACCATCAGGTACATATACACCAAGATACTGTGTCTTGCCATCACTGCCTGTATACGAAACATATGTCTGTTCTCCTGCACCTTCTTCTACAGGCAGCACATAGTCAAGATTCAATGATTCAGATTGTTTTTCCTCGTCCCACTTGCCATAAACAATACTATGCACAAGATATCCGGTTTCTGTAATCGAATCCGGATTCTTCTTGGCAGGAGATGGATTAGCAGGATCATCTACCGTTACAGGTTCTTCTTCCCCTTCATACTGGATAACATAACCATAGGCAAAAGAACCACTGGAAATCGGGAAAGATGTGGTATATATACCATCCCCATCTTCATCATTCATTTCCTTTGTATAACCCCAGCCTTTTTCCATACCACCAGCAGGCGCATAGTTTGTCGCATACATCCCATTTTTGTATTCATCTGGTCCATACTGGTTACCTTTGGCATCAACCCCCTGTGCAGGGTCAACATACTGGAATGGACCTGTTACTGCAATGGTTTCAATTGTCTTTTCACTGTCACTGCCATCATAGGCAAATGTAACGGTATAACCTGTTGGAGAATTACTATCCTCTGTTACAACTGCACCAGGTGTAACAGTGGCTTCTGTTGAAGCAGTAGGCTTTCCATCCGCTTGTTTGGAACATCCACTCAGTGCAAGCATTGCTGCACTGAGAGATATAGAGATTATTTTCTTTGCTTTCATTCATTCCTCCTGAAGCATACCATTTCCCGGGCAAGTTGCTTACAAGCCTCAATATACCCCATAAGAAAGCGTTTTCACATTCTCCTTTTGCATATGACTTTCATTTTTTGAAAGTCATACAGCATATAACAACTCAGACATAATCTGACTGAGCATCCACAATGAATAAAAGCCATCATTCATCGAACCACCATTCCCATATAAAACATATGCATCAAACAAGTCTTCCAATCCATCATCCTGAAACAAGCCAACCGTATATACATCAGATTTCTTTCTCAGTTGTTTCAGTATTTCCAATTGTTCCGGATGCACAAAATCACGAAATACATTCAAAAACAGCAATACATCCCCATCCTGTAAAGCTGACGCATTCATGTTCTGTATTTCTTCATTCTTGAATAAGAATGTTGGAACACCTCTAGCCATAAGATCCAATTGAAATGTATAGAAGATAGATAAAGTATGGTCATCACCACAAATGGATACACTCCTTGCATTATCCATTTTCATGACAACGCTTCTCAATACATCACGGTCTATTTTCTGCATTGTTGCATTCAAATTAGACACAGCACGCTGGTACACATCTTCATACAAACAATCCGTATCCGGAAACATGGCATCATGCATATTCTTCCGGTTCACATACAATGTTTCAAAATCCCGCGAAAAATGATATCGGAATTCTTCAAATGATTTGTATCCAAGCTTCCGGATAAACCTGCTTACACTAGCCTGGGAAATAGCAGACTCATCCGCAAGCTGTTGCATTGACTTTCCCTCATCCGCAACATGCATAAAAATAGTACGTATGATGGCATATTCATTAGGATTAATTACCTGTGTATCACAATAATTTACAGCATGTAATACCTTGAGTATGTCATCACTCCTGTTATGACGTTTCATTCAACAGACTCCTTACAATAAAAGCCCCCACAATACCATCATTATAAGAAAAGCACAGAATGAAACAAACAGGCAAAGATAGAGGTATGTATAAAACAGAAAATGGGCAGAAGATAACACTTCTGCCATGAGATTACTTATGCTGTTTCCGGTTTTCTTTCCAAAATATACAAGTCAATGTCTTCAAAAATATAATTTTCACCAGTTGTATGTAATGCTTCAAAGCAGGAATAGATATAATCCCACACATCATAACGCGCGAACAGTTTTGACACCTCTTGTCCTGTTAAATGTCTTGCATTCTTATAGATCTCTACACAATAGATCAGGAAATCTCCACGTCTTGTCATCATCACACCTCTTCATGAAATTCAAGACAATATGCTCTTTTCATACATCATCTCCTTTAAGCGATTATATATAGCATTAACCTCATTATAATATTTAGCACCACTGTTATATTCGTTTATACAGTACTGTATTCGTATTTCCTCTGGAACCGACAGATATTTGTAGTAAACATTACCTAATAAATCGATCGCTATCCTAATACTACTTTCATCAGATATAATGTGCGTAGTTCTTACCTGCATTATTCCAATTGTGCTTATTTTTGACGGGAAAATACGTTTGAGAATAATTTCTATTTTTCTAACGACAGGTGGTCGATTAAAATCTTCATAAATCATAATGGAATAAAGCAATAATATAAATTCATCTTGTTTATTTGGTTCGAGTTTAGATAGTTGAGTTGTGCTAATATAATCAGAAATATACGAATTATATTTCAATTTGAAATTACTATATTTTTTCATCAAAATAGCATCCCTATTGGAATTGGTATAAATATTATGTCTGTTAAAAAAGCTTGATTTTAATATTTTCCAAATTGCAACACAACAATATGCAAATATTGCATACCAAATTGCATCACGAAGTTCAGTGAGTGGAATGAATACACTTTCCCCTAAATTGATTAGTTTTAAAATGAAATATCGCAAAACAACATATCCCAATATATTTGAAGCAATACAGGAATATAATTCATATCTCTTATTTATTACAATCAAATGATTCATAATAATCAAGTATATTAGCCTACATATCCAATATCCAGGAATGATCCACCAAAGAATTAATAATGAATCTGGTGATATTAAATTCATTTGTTGAATTATACCAGTTACAAATGCAAGAAATATTGTAGGATTAACAATTTTGAGAAAGAAATTACTAGAAAAATTATCATCACGATCCGTAAACGAAAAGGAACTATATGGAAACAAACCTGCTTCAGTATGAGAAAGTATACGACCAACGAAATAATTGATTAGAAAGAGCAAGATACTAAGAAATATAATTAATATAATTAATAGAAGCATATCTTTGCCTCCTTTCTAATTAGCTATTGAAGAAATACATAAAATTATCGGTGAACTAAGTCGACATTTTAGCTTTGTATTTCACTCAAATCTCGTATGGATTTATTATTATGCGATGCTTCTTTAACAGTATATCACACTACTTTTTATTAACTAGACAATCGTCACCACACGCTAAATTCTATCGTCAGCTTCCAACCAGTCCTATACAGCGGCAGTGATTAGCGGTAGTCCCAGGTGAGGTCTTTGACTGTATCTCATACTCCTTCTCATTGATTCCGTGTATCTCAAGCAGTGCTTTCTGCTTGTTTGTCAGTGCATATCTCAGATGGTATTTGTCATCACTCAGTTTGGTTAACCCAAGTCTTTCATGCTGCCTTAGTGCCATTGGCACTGTGTATTCCTTCCTGTTCTTTTTGTACAATGGTTTCAGTTTCTGCTGGATTGCACTACGTATTACCAATGCAACAAATGATACAAACATCTTGCCTTCAAGTTTCTCATTGTCATGTACTCTGAATACATCATTTCCGAGATAACTCTTATCCATCCTGAAGATCTTTTCAACCACATCCCTGTTGCGGTATGTATCCAGCGCTTCTTCTGCACTCATCTTTTCACTAGTCACTATGGCAAATATTCCGCATTTGTCTGCCAGCTTCTTTACTTCTTTTTCTTTTCTCTGATAAGAAAGGAAATATCCATTATCGTCATAGCGCAGGCGATAGTAGTTCTCATATTCCTTCAACTCTTCTTTGCGGACTGTCTTCTTCTCTTTCTTTTCCTCAAGGTGTCTGTCCATCATGGCAAACCTTTTGTTCAACACAATTATTTCTTCTGCTGCCTTTCTTTCATCATAGTAGACATGGACATACTGCTTTTTATCGGATGACAAAAACAGTTTCTTTTCAATTGTTATTCCATACAGTTCATGTTTTTCAAGGAAGCAGTTGTATCCGTTCTTCAATACAGCTGAACACTCTTCTACAGCTTCACGGATAAACACTGCATTCCCTTTCGTCATAATGATATAGTCATACCCACGTTCTTCATAAAAGCGGATATTGCTTAAGGAAAAGTAACCTCTGTCCAGCACAAACCCTATACCCTTACAGCCATAGTGCTCTGCACGTTCTACCATCTTCCTGCATTCCGTATTGTCTATGATACTTCCCTGATACATTTCATAAAACATTGGTGCATTCAGATCAGGCTTTCAAACATCTTTTCAAACTGTTCAAAGCCATCCACATTGAACAATGCATCAAATGCTTTCTCATCTTCCAGAATGGTAACGATTTTGTCAAAGAAATGGTTGTACAAAGAAGTATCTTCCTTGCGCAGACAAAGCATGAACACAAGGCGTATCTTTTCATTGTTTTTCACCAGTCCGCAAGCAACACCATCTTTCAGAGCAAAGGAATGAAGCGGATGGGGCATCCAGATTTTTCCATATAGCGTTGAATACAAAGCCTCCCTTTCCTTCACCGAAGAAAGAAACGCCTCTGTATCTTCAATACATCCTTCCGACTGTAACATTTCTGCCATCTTGTGTAGAATCTCTTCTTCATTTCCCTTTTCGAACACATGAAAAAGGGATTCCTGCAACACAGATCTCTGCATGTTCTTCATTGTGCCATGGTCTAGCACCTGATGAATCCTGCGGATATCTTCCATTTTCAATAATGGAGAGATTTCAAGAACCGGAACACCCATATCATGATGGAATGGGATTGTGGACAAGATGAGTTTTGTTTCAGGGCACTCTAAAAGAATCTGGTCAGCCTGGTAGGATGGAAATGTTCCAACAATGTGAATTCTTTCCCCAAATTCCTTCATCAGGCGGCATGACAACAACATACTTGTTCCTACCCCAGAAGCACAGACGATCGCAACATTGGCCGGGCCTTTTATCTGATCGAGAATAACCGCAAGATATACCGCAATGTAGGAAACTTCGCTCTCTGAAATCTGTACTCCAAAGTGTTTCTGGATGATGGGAAGTATCGCTGCTGCACATTCAAATGCATATGGATATTTCTGTTTGATATCAAGACACAGCGAAGAATTGATATGGATGTTTTCCTTTACCCTTTCCAGCATAGATGCCAGGTGTAATATCAGCCTTTCTTTTTCTTTCTCTAACAATTCCGGCTTAATGCCATACGAAGAGAGTTCTTCAATATATTCATCAATGATCGCCTGCACCTCTGATGCAATGCCTGAATTCACAAGATTGATCTGGCTTCTTGCCGCACTTTTTGTTGCGATATATGAGATTTCCCGATTGGAAAAAGATATGCCAAAATGCGTTTCAATTTCATGTATCGGAAGATGGACATACGCTGTTTCTGGATAATCCTCTTCCAGGAGAAATCCCATGGAAATCCGGTTGAACACCACAAGATTTTCCATAGTGAAAAGCCAGATCCCCCGATCTGTCATCGTCACATTCAACAATGATGTCTTATTCACAAGGAAATTGTACATCCAGCGGTATTCTTCTTCGCTAATGATCGCGAGCCGTTCCAAAATCCCCTTCACCGCTTCATGATTGCCTGCTTCATATGATTCAAGAAGAATCCTGCCGATGAGATCTCTTTGGCTGCTCTCTTTTCCCTCAATGGCAATACCTTCATGCCCGGCAAGCAGTTTTACCCCATCCTGCTCATCCAGCATTTCTCTGATTCCCGCAATATCTTTCGCCACTGTCGTCCTTGAACAAAATACAGCATAGGAAAGATCACTCATGGTTACCGGGATATCAATCCACAGCAGCTGAAAAAGAATATATAGCCTTCTGAGAAAAGCATCTTCATATACCGCCTGCACACTTCCCTCTTCTTCCTTCAAAAGATTTCTGAACCATTCCATTTCACCTGCTGGTATATAATACCCGGCATTTCCAGACTGTATGGCATAGCCCTCCGTCGCCAGCGACTCATTGACACCGGCAATATCATTGCGGATTGTCCGATCAGAAACCAAGAGAGCAACCGATAGTTCTTTGTTCGTCAAAGGGCCCCGTTCCTCCAGCAGCATGGAAATGATTTGTCTTTCTCGTTTTGTCAGAAACATCTCTTCACACTCCATCAATTCTATTGTGCAGGACAAAGACACAGGAAATCAATTGACTGTTTTTCCTGTCTGACAGGAAAAACAAAAACAGATGGAAAAAAGGAAGAATGCTACAATGATCTAGAACTGATATTGGAGATTTACATGAATATATTGCTGATATGCTGTGGCGGCATTTCAACCAGTCTTGTACGCCGCCGCATGGAAATGTACTGCCAGACACACCATCTTGATTACATCATCCGTGCCGAAGCGGAAGATAACCTGAAATATGAAATGAATGATGCCGATGTCATCCTTGTTGCCCCACAGCTCACCCACCACTATGACTATATCCGTTCGCAATTTGCCGGTTATGGCAAAGCCATCGCCCTGATACCAAGTCAGGACTATGGACTTGCCAATGGAGAAAACCTTGTGCGTTTCGCGGAAAAGCTCTATGAAGAAAACCGTGGCTCCAGTTATGAAAATGATATTCTGGAAATCATCACCGCTTCTTCCAAAGCAAAGCAATATGCCTTTGATGCGTTGGACTGGGTGGAAAAAGGCCATTATCTCAAAGCAGCCCTTTCCATCAAAACTGCCCGCAAAGCCCTTCTTCCCGCCCATCGCATCCAGTCCCACCTCATTGAAGCACAGATGATGCAAAGTGTGGAATTGAACATCCTTTGCGCGCATGCACAGGATCATCTGATGAGTGCGGTCACAACCATCGATCTTGTTGAACGCATGATACGCATATTCGAAAAACAGGAGGCAAAGAAGAAATGAAAGTTGTAAATGTCATGTTTGACACACTGTGTCGCCACTTTCTTTCCAATTATGGAAACACATGGATAAGTACGCCAAACTTCCAAAGGCTTGAAGAACATTGCTGCAGATTTGATAACTTCTACGGTGGTTCTATGCCCTGCATCCCGGCAAGGCGCGAACTTCATACCGGCAGATACAATTTCCTGCATCGCAGCTGGGGTCCACTGGAACCATTTGACTATTCCGTGCAGGAAGATCTCAGAAAAAACGGTATCTATACCCACCTTGCCACCGACCACTCCCACTATCTTGAAGACGGTGGCGCAACATACCACAACCGCTTTTCCACATGGGAATTGTTCCGTGGTCAGGAAGGGGACAGATGGCAGCCACAGGACTATGGCAAAGTGCCAGAGAACAGAAATCCGCTGAACAAGACCGGTTCTGTTTCCATCCTGCAGCATTATGCAAACCTCACAAAAGTCGCGAGTGAAGAAGACATGAGTTGTGTACAGACATTTCATGCCGGTATGGATTTCATCCTGCGTCACAAAGACAGCGATAACTGGTATCTGCAGATCGAATCCTTCGACCCACATGAACCGTTTACGGTACCGGAACGTTTCCGCAGGCTCTACAACCTGGAAGGTGAACAGAAACTTGACTGGCCGGCATATGGGCCGATTGATGAATCACACCCGAAGGAAGAACTCGATGAGATGCGCAGGGAGTATGCCGCACTTGTGACCATGTGCGATCATTACCTTGGCAAAGTACTCGATTTGTTTGACAAATACGACATGTGGAAGGATACTGCCCTCATCATCAATACAGACCATGGTTTCCTGTTAGGAGAACATAACCTGTTGGGAAAGAATTATCCACCGATGTATGATGAACTCATCCATTTGCCGTTCTTCATCCATGTCCCAGGGGTTCAGCCACATGTCATCGATGCCCTTTCACAAACCATCGACATTGCGCCAACCCTGTTGGATCTGTTCCGTGTTCAAAATACCGAAGACATGGATGGGAGCTCCCTGCTTCCCATTTTACAAAGTAAACCCCAGACAAATCACACCTATGCCTTATTTGGTGTACATGGTTCTTCTGTTGGCATAACCGATGGCAGGTTCACCTACTATCGCGCAAATGTACGTGATGACAATACACCATTTGTCGAATGTACTTTGATGCCAACAAACATGCGTGGTTTCTTTCACAAAGAACAGTTACAGAAGGCAGTATTGTTCAATGGTGACCGCTATTCACATGGCATCCCCTATCTGAAGGTACCTTCCAAGACCTACATGAACGCAAAGGTATTTGGTGATCTGCTTTTTGATCTTGAAACAGATCCAAAGCAGGAAAACAATCTTCTGACAAAGGAGTTGTCAGAAAGATGGAACACCATTCTCAAAAAAGAGATGGAAAAAGCAAGTGCGCCACAGGAAGAATTTGAACGCCTTGGGTTATGAAACCAAATTGCCGCTCTCCCCGGAAATCAATAATGTTGTTCTTGGGGAAGCGGCATTTTACTATTTGAACAGAAAGAAAGGAATTTAATTCTCATGTCAAACAAAAGCAGTTTTTTGACTGACAAAGTCGTACCGGCAGTTTCAAAGTTTTCCAACCTGAAATTCATCCGGGCAATGACCTCTGGTATCGTTGCACCGACTGCCGCAACCATTGTGGGTTCAATCATTGCAATCCTGCAAACCCCACCATTTCCAAACACCTATACAGGAAGCTTCGTTGTCGCATGGCGCGCATGGGCAGCCGCAAATGGCAGCTGGCTCTCCCTTGTCTATGCCCTGACACTAAATGCTGTAGCGCTCTATACCGTGATTGGTGTTTCTTTAGCTACTGCACAAATTGAAAACAAGCGTCCAACAACAAGCACCGTCACATCTCTCATGGCATTCCTCATGCTGTGCTGCAACTATGATGCCACAACCGGTGGCCTGTCCACAGGTTTCTTCGGTTCAGCGGGCTTGTTCACGGCAATCATCGTCGGTTTCTGTGTATCAGAAATTGTCTTCTGGATGGACGATCATGGATTCAAAATCAAACTTCCGGATTCTGTTCCACCAAATATCGCTGATGCCATCGGCTCCATGTTATATGTTGTGATCATTGCTGCAGCTGTTATCGGTGTAAGATTATTGGCAGGGCTTTCTGGAAAGCTTCTTCCCGATCTCATCAATCTCATCTTCTCACCACTGTTCTCTGCAACCGATACCATCTGGGCAGTCATCATCTACTGCCTGTTCTCAAGACTCCTCTGGTTCTTCGGCTTGCATGGCAATAACATTGCCGGTTCTGTGGTAGGCCCATTCCTGCTTGCCGCAACAACCGCAAACATGGAAGCATATGCGGCTGGTCAGCCAATGCCATATATCTTCAACGGACAATTCCAGATGTGGTGTACGATGGGCATGTTGCCAATTGCACTCTCCCTTCTGATTGTCGGCAAGTCCAAACAGCTCAAGGCAGTCGGTTCCCTTTCCGTGGTACCAGCCCTCTTTGCTATCGGTGAACCACTCACATTTGGTCTTCCACTGGTATTGAACTTCGATCTCCTCATTCCATACCTTGGCATCTTTGTCCTCGATGGTGTCGTTCCTTACATTGCCACAGAACTCGGTCTCATCGGTCAGGCGTTCATCACTGTTCCATGGACATTGCCTCATTTCCTGAAAGCATTCCTCACAACACTTGACTGGCGTGCTACCGTTCTCTACTTCATTCTTCTTGTTGTTAATATTCTGATCATGATTCCATTTATCAAAAGATATGACAAGAAACTATTGAAAGAAGAAATGGGACAAGCAGAAAGCACAAACGAGTAACCAACAGATCATACCCATATGGGTATGGTCTTTTCTTATAGACAAAGCAGATGACAAGTGAACAATACAAACCAATTATCTGATGCATAAAACACGGATACTCTGAATGGACTATCACTTCTCAACTCCATTCAAAAAGTAACAAACGCCATGCAAAACACAGCACTCATAACAAGAACTGTGAAATACTCATCAAGAAGTACAACAAAGAAACACCAGAAGAAGCACATGTAACAATATCAGTGACATTATTGATAGGGGAGAGGGTGTAAATCTGCCTTCCAACAATAACCAATATTTACCCCTTCCACCCATCTACATTATTCGTATATATTATTGGCCTTAGCTTTATCCTGTTTGTGTAACTCAAAGTCAGTAGGTGCACCCGGCTATAGCATTGTCCAAATACTTCTCATCTATCCCAAACTCCTTCAGCACCTATTCAAAAATAAACATCTACTTTATACTTTTATACAGCCATGCCTTTACTATATTTTTCATCACTCCTTTCATCATTACTTCAATCAGAATAAAAATTATTGATATCAGCGCTAAAATATTAGACAAACCAGAAAGAGAATTCAGATTATAAATTATCGTTGCTATCTCGCTATGAAGAATTAGCAAAGCAATCATAAGCATGATAATAGCATAATACAACCAAAGCATCCTTCTTCTTACTTTTCTTACACTTACTCTGAATTTAATTATTTTAAAGTCTTCCTCTATCATTTTTAAGTAATATTGATATTCTTTATTCCTTTTATCAACAACATCAAATCTTTCGAAGAACTCACTAAAATCATTAATCCCTTTTTTGATGATTTCTGGTTTATTCATCTCTCTAAATACATTTATCATTTTTTCAGGATTTTGTTCATCCCTGCCTAATTTTTTAGTTATCAAATCATTAATCATCTCTGTCACTTCAATTACCAATTTAGATATCGACAAAAGAAACACCGGAAAGGAAACCAATAATGCTATGATACCTGTTGCTTCAGGATCTATAAAGCAAACTAAAACAATACCTATAGATATTCCACCAAACGTAACACATGGTGTTACGTTTTCCTTTATAAAAACAGACTTTATCATTCAACTTCTCCCGTATTACAATCATTAACACTTCACACGATACATTTTCAAAAAAGAGGGATTTCATAATATCCAGTATTTTTACTAAGTGTAGATTCGCCTTTATTTTTAACTACATTTTTAGTAATCCTTGATTCATCAATTAGATACACTTTCCCATGAGCACGTGTAATTGCAACATAAAGCTTATTTTTTGTCGATGGTGCTAGTTCATGCAGCTTATTCTTTTTATATTTTGACATGGTATTATTATTTAATAGCACACAAACATCATCATATTGATCTTCACCTTTTGTTTCACCCCAATTTTTATGCCCTTTTCCAAACTTTGATCCGTTTTGATAATGTAATTTAACTATATTAGAATCATTCATAATCTCATCTATCCTAGATTGATCATATACAAAAATGACATCATTTTCTCCATTACTATTGTTGGAGCGATTAGAACATATGTTAATCCCTAGATTATTCGATATAAACTCGCAAATATCTGGACTACATCTCCAACTTTTTACTAATGTAGTTTTGTCAGATTTAAACCTTCTTTTCGTAAACCTTGCTTCATACTTTGAAAAATCTTTGAACAAATTCTGATTTGTAGTACCATCTCGACTTGTATCAAATGTATGTTGATAAAAATCACCAACAAAAAGCATATTAATATTGCTACTCATAAGAAGTTCAAGAAAAGCAAAATCCCGTCCTGCTATATCTTGAACTTCATCAATAATAAATTCATCAAAAAACTGTTCCAACCTATGTTTAACTTTATCTATTACTCCACTTTCTTCAATAAATAGGGCTCTTCATAATGCCTAATAGAATACATCACATTGTTCCATGGAATTTATGTACCATTTTTTGACTATGAGGTTGTTCGGGAGAACGCATGCAAATTCTTATAATAAAATTAAATGGCAGGGCGAATGTCCCTGCCATCTTTGTCAATATATCTCTTTCCCATGATCTTTGTGTACTCTTCCAATGGATTCTTGTTTTTCATTCTCGCTGTCTCCTGGATTGTCAGTAATGCACAGTAATCATTCACATTATCAAGACTCTCTGCATATCCTGAGATGTTCTTCTTTTTCTTCACTGCCCGGCATCCTCTTTCGGCCGCATTGTTTGTGTAGGGCACATTAAAATCTCTCAGAAACCGCAGGTGTTCTTCTTTGTATTCGCACATCCTTTTAAACAGTGGAATATAATCGGGTCTGAATTTCTTGTTCTCTTTTAAATATAATTCCGGATGTTCTTTTCTATGTTCTTCAAGCTCGTTCAGGATGATTTCCAAATACTGTTTTTCTATTGCCTTATATTCTTCTTCAGGCATCCTTGTTTTCCCTTCCTTTATCAGCTCCTCTCTTCTTCCCAGGGCATAATGCATCAGTTCCAGCAGCTCTCTGCACTCTTCTGATTTCTCATTGTCTATTCCTGACTTCAGGTATCTGTCTGTATGTGCATTGCATTCTGCGTGATCACATTCCAGCCTGTAATACGATTTCAGATGATCATGAACTGTAATCCCTTTATAATCACTGAGCCTTGCCAGCGGTCCTGTCTCTTTGTCTGTACGGCTCTGTGTTGCCGTATACCATATACCACTCAGTGCTGTAATGACATGGATCCAGCTGTTTTTCTTCATGACCGAAAAGCTTGTTTCATCGGTATTTACAACAGGCTGATCTTTGATTTCCTCCAGTATTTTTTCCGTTTCTTCTTTTGACAGCTTTCCGAATTCTTTTGTCCAGTTCACAATCGTGGATGGTCTTATCTTCAACGTTCCCTTACTCATGACATCCAGCATTTCACTGAGGCGATCCAGTACGATGGCTCCCTTTGTATTCATGTACAGTACCATTGCACGAAGCTCTGCAGAGTAGATTACAGGATTGATCGCATATGCCTTCATATATCCTTCATGAAGCTCTTCCGCCGTGTCATCAATGAAATACCTTGTTTCCGTAATGTGCGTCTTAAAAGAAGCAGAGACTTCCTGCGTGTAGTAGTAGTCTGTATTTCCATCTGCGTCCTTGTGGGCAACGGCACCAGCAGGAGCTTTCTTTACTCTGACTTCAATCACCTCATCTGCCACATCATGAACAGCAGATCTGTGTAATGTGTGACCTTTCTGTCCGCCTTTCTTCCTGTCACTCTTTGTACGACTGTTGACAGGCTTCTTTTTGAAGGGTATCTGTGAGGTAGGAAAGTTGGAATTGGTGGCATCCGTGTTTCTGTCCTTGTCAATAATACCTTTGTAATAATCAATGTCTCTTCTGATCTCTTCAATCTGTTTCAGAGCCTTATCCAGTTCATCCTCAATACGTTTGTTCTCTTTAAGGTAATCACTGATAATCTTTTCAAAATCCTTCTTTTCATCCAGGCGAAGCTTTTCTGACTCTTTTATTTCCTTCTTGCATGAAGAAAGAGAAGACTTGAGTTCACGAATAGTTCTGTTGGCTGCAGTTAATGCAATGGATTTGGACTCTACTCTTGCCTTCAGAACAGTGTTCTTTTTGACCTCTTCGTTGTACTTTTTCGTCATGTGTTCAAGACAGTCAATAAGTCCCTTGTCAAAGTGTTCCCTGTTTTTCAGATACAGCTCAGGAGAGAGCCTGTTATGTAAAGTATATCCTGTACTCATGACATAATTGTGCAGGGAAAAGCAGAGAAAAGCAAATGAGGCAAAATGTGGAAAAATCCGTTAAATAGGGTTTGCTGAATAATTAAGCCAGGCAGGCAAATGAGCACTTCCAGATAGATTCGCATATACTTATTACATTTTTGATGGTATATAGAATTTGTACAAAAATCTGACTGTTTGCTTTTGGCGCACACGAAAACTTCCTTCTCAGGTAAGTTTCCATGTTCAATATGAACATATCCATGGTTATCATGTTCTCTGTCGTTTCCTCCAGCTTTGCCATGAACCTTCCGAGTCCCAACGCTCTTTTCCCATTGCCGAACTTGCCTTCTACTGCATTTCTTTCGCCAATCTCTTTATACTCTTCCTTCTGCTTTTCAGGATCTTTTGAATGCCTCAGACCCTGCATCTTTATGCCGTGCTCTTTGCAGTATTTC
>CASEPS010000042.1 GCA_949289855.1 uncultured Erysipelotrichaceae bacterium | reverse complement strand
TATGTCCGCATTCCGTACATACACCGGTATTACTGTGGGCGAATTTATGGAAAGAAGTACCACCGCACTTCTCACAAACCCATCCATCAGGGTATTTTGCATTGAAGAAGAACTGATAGCAGGCTTCAGGATTATTAGCATACTTCTCATTGAAGGCTACAAGTGACATTTTTCTGGGCTTTAAATCTTTGTTTGACATATCTCAATACCATCCTTGTGACTACAGGATAGCAGGTATGCGATTTATAGGTGTACACGTCTGGGTACACCATCCGTCTGATGGACCATTAGATTATATTTTCCTTGTGTCTCCCTGCAATGAGATGCTGTATAAGGATGATCACTTCGAAAAAAATGGAGCATTCCTGTTGTGATGCTTGCCTCTTTCAAAGAAATTGAAGATTTGTGTGAAATATACGGGAAAGAAGAATATATCAACATTATCAACAGGTATATTGAAATAATCAGTGACTTACTCATCTTTACCCACATTGAAAAGATAGTCGAAGAAGTATACGAGATGAATTGGGATGAATATCTTCCAAAAGAATGTCCTATGTGTGAAGTAAAATGGGTAGAGCTTGGAAATATGGAGATTCCTGCTCTTGATGAAGAAGAATTTGATTTTGCCAAAGCTAAAATCCTTGCAAGAGTTCTATTTGAGATTTCACAATATGGCACTTCGAAGAACAAATACAACATCAATACTTTAAAGGCACGGGAAAACAGAAAAATGACTGCAGAGCAGGTAAAGGAACTGCTGAGGTGATTTGACAAAGAATTAAAAAAGGGAGAAGAGAGAAATATAGGTGAGTCCGGGCGGGACCTTCACAACCTCAGAGCATACTTCGTGGCGGTCAAAACAGCAGTGTCACAATTACGCAAGGCAGAAACTTTTGTTGTGATTAGTGGATGGATTGAGACATTTATTCATTGCTCATGCATTGGATGAATGTCTTCAGTGCCGCATTTCGTTTAGTGCTGCGGTAATAGATACCAAATGACATAGGTGGTGTTTCTTCAAATGGGATTTTGACAATAGTGTCTGTGTCTTTGACAAAGTATTCCGGCAATACGGAAATGCCTATGCCTGATGCGACAAGGGTATTGATGGCTTCTGCACTTTCAGAGAAATAGAAGTCATGTGGTGGACGATCTTCCATCAGAGAACCATGCATACGCAATATGGAGACAGGAGCGTTGCTTTGCCCATAGATGGCAAGCTTTTCCTGTTTGAGGTCTTCACGGAAGATCTTTTCTTTTTGGGCAAGCGGATTGTCTTTGCGAGCGATGACAACCCAGGGAACACATTTGGTTTCGTGGAATACGCCTTTGAATTTGAAATTTCTTTCTTCTTTGAAACCAATGATGGCATCGAGTCTTCCATCTTCCAATAACTGATAAATTCCCTGAAATGGGACTGACAACAACCTTGGGTGAACTGCAGGTCTTTCCTTGATGAGTCTGGATAATGGGGTTGTGAGCTTTGCCATACAAACAGGGTTATAGACACCAATAGTCAATACTTCTATTTTCTCACCTTGTACTTCGAAACGGTGTTTTGCCCGGTTTGCAATTTCCACCATTTCTCTGGCGTCGGGAAGAAAGGCTCTTCCTTCCTGCGTAATGCGCACAGATCTTGTGGTGCGGGCGAAGAGTTGTACATTGAGTTCTTCTTCCAGTGTTTTAATCTGCTGGCTGATGGCAGGATGGGTGACGTGTAGTGCACTTGCGGCACGGGTGAAATTAAGATATTCGACAACGGCAAGGAAGCATTCCAGTTGAAATGTATTCATCGTGTTTTCTCCTTTTGATTGGTAAGTTCTTCTTACTAATGGTAACGAATTGTGAATTCTCTTTCAATATGCACTTCCTATAATGAAGATGTAAGAACGTTATGTTCTTTTTTGTTGGAAGGAGGCTGAAAAATGATTCGGACATTGTTGAAAGAAGTAAAGCAATATAAAACAGCGACACTTCTCACTCCACTGTTTACAGCAGGAGAAGTGATATTGGAAGTGCTGATTCCGTTTGTGACAGCACTGATTATCGACAGGGGTATTGAAGCAGGCAATATCCAGAATGTGTATTTTTATGGGGTAATCATGCTTGTGCTTGCATTCCTTTCTCTTGTATGTGGTGTGCTTGCCGGAAGATTTGGCGCAAAGTCATCTTCTGGTTTTGCAGCAAATCTCAGAGAAGCAATCTTTGAGAAAGTACAGACATTTGATTTCAAAAACATCGACCATTTCAGTACGGCCGGACTTGTGACCCGCATGACAACGGATGTCACCGATGTGCAGATGGCATACCAGATGTGTTTGCGCATTGCAGTGCGGGCACCGCTCATGCTGGTGAGCAGTATGATCATGTGTTTCTTCATCAGTGCAAAGCTCAGTATGGTATTCCTTGTGGCAATGCTCATTTTGGCGGTAGTGTTGATCTTTGTGACCGCAAAGACAACAAAGATTTTCAATGAAGTTTTCCGGAAATATGATGACCTGAATGCCAGCGTGCAGGAAAATGTTTCTGCTATTCGTGTAGTCAAAGCCTATGTGCGTGAGAAGTATGAAGATGAACGGTTCGCGAAAGCGGCAGAGAATCTCTATACATTGTTTTCCAAAGCAGAGAAGATTCTTGCTTTAAACAGCCCGGTCATGATGCTTGTTGTCTATGGCTGTATCATTGCAATTTCCTGGTTTGGTGCCCATTTCATTGTGGGTGGTACATTAACAACAGGAAATCTTACTTCGCTATTCAGTTATGTCATGAGTGTACTCATGTCACTGATGATGCTTTCCATGATCTTTGTCATGATGACAATGAGCTGGGCAAGTGCAAAGCGTATTGCGGAAGTACTTGATGAAAAAGTAGAAATGCAGAATCCAGTTACACCTGTTACAGAAGTACAGGATGGCAGTATTGATTTCAACCATGTGTGCTTTTCCTATAAAGAAGGCAGTGGGGAAAATGTGCTCAGTGACATTGATTTGCATATCAAATCCGGAGAAACCATCGGTATTATCGGTGGTACAGGTTGTGGCAAGTCGACGCTGGTCAGCCTCATCAGCCGCCTCTATGATGTGACAAAGGGTAGTGTATGTGTTGGTGGAAAAGATGTCAGGGAATATGACATGGACACATTGCGCAACCAGGTTGCGGTGGTATTGCAGAAGAATGTGCTGTTTTCCGGAACCGTTCTCGATAACCTTCGCTGGGGTGATGAAAATGCCACGGAAGAGGAATGCAAAGAAGCGTGCAGGCTTGCCTGTGCAGATGAGTTTATTGGACGGTTTGTGGATGGATATGATACATGGATTGAGCAGGGTGGTACCAATGTTTCTGGTGGACAGAAACAGAGATTATGTATTGCCAGGGCATTGTTGAAAAAACCAAAGGTTCTCATTCTCGATGATTCTACAAGTGCGGTAGATACCGCAACAGACGCAAAGATCCGCGAAGCTTTCACAAAGAAAATTCCCGGGACGACAAAGCTGATTGTTGCCCAGCGCATTACCAGTGTGCAGGATGCGGACAGAATACTGGTTCTCGATAATGGACGCATCAGTGGGTTTGACAGTCATGAGAACCTGTTGAAGACAAATGCAATCTATCAGGAAATTTATGAAGCCCAGATGGAAGGCGGCGGAGATTTTGATGAAGGAGGTGCACAATGAGAAGGCCAACAGGAAGAAGAGAAAAGATGAGTGTGCGTGAACAGATGCATATCATGAAGCGCGTACTTGCTTATACATTGAAAAATTACAAGTTCTCCTGTTTTGTGGTACTTGTATGTATACTTGGTTCATCTCTTGCGACACTTTGTGGAACATTGTTCATGCAGAGTCTGATTGATGATTACATCGTTCCGTTAACGCAGAGTAATGTACATGACTATGGACCACTGGCTATGGCATTGCTCAGAATGGTTTGCGTCTATGCCATTGGTATTCTATGTGCATATGGTTACCAGAGGATTATGGTCAATGTTACCCAGGGAACAATGCGCAATCTCAGAATTGACCTGTTCTCCCACATGGAAGCTTTACCAATCCGTTATTTTGATACGCATAAGCATGGTGACATTATGTCGGTGTATACCAATGATGTGGATACATTGCGACAATTGATCAGCCAGAGCATACCGCAGCTCATCAATTCATCTGTCACATTGATTTCTTCCATCATCAGTATGTTTGTATTAGACATTCCACTCACTATACTGACCCTTGCCATGATTGTGGTCATGATTATGGCAACTGGCAATATTGCCGCAAAGTCATCTGTCTACTTCAACCAGCAACAGAATGCAATCGGTAAAGTGAATGGCTATATTGAGGAAATGATGGCAGGGCAGAAGGTTGTCAAGGTGTTCACCCATGAAAAGGAATGTATTGAAGAATTCAAAGAACTCAATGAAGAATTGCGGGAAAGCACAGATAAAGCCAATACATTTGCCAATATTTCCATGCCGGTCAATGCCAACATTGGAAATATCAGCTATGTCTTATGTGCTGCAGCAGGTGCGATACTTGCCCTTTCAGGTATTGGTTCTGTTACATTAGGTACACTTGTTTCCTTCCTGACATTGAATAAGAATTCAACCCAGCCTGTCAGCCAGATCAGCCAGCAGCTCAACAGTATTGTCATGGCAATGGCTGGCGCAAGAAGAATCTTTGCATTGCTCGATGAAGAACCAGAAGAAGATAATGGTTATGTCATGCTTGTTAATGCAAAGGAAAAGGAAGATGGAAGCCTTGAAGAATGCAAAGAAAGAACAGGACTATGGGCATGGAAACATTTCCATAAGGCAGATGGAACAACTACCTATACAAAGCTTGCCGGGGATATTACTTTCAATGATGTAGACTTTGGTTATAATCCGGACAAGCTTGTTCTTCATAACATCAAATTGTTTGCGACACCTGGTCAGAAGATTGCCTTTGTTGGTTCAACTGGTGCAGGTAAAACTACAATTACAAATCTCATCAACCGGTTCTATGATATTGCGGATGGCAAGATCCGCTATGATGGCATCAACATTAACAAGATCAAAAAGGGAGACCTGAGACGTTCGCTTGGTATGGTCTTACAGGATACACATCTTTTCACAGGTACAGTGATGGATAATATCCGTTATGGAAGGCTTGATGCAACGGATGAGGAATGTATCGCAGCCGCAAAGCTTGCTAATGCGGATGGCTTTATCCGTCATCTTCCAGATGGTTATAACACCATGTTAACAGGTGATGGTGCAAACCTGTCACAGGGACAGCGGCAATTGCTTGCGATCGCAAGAGCTGCTGTGGCAGACCCACCAGTACTCATTCTCGATGAAGCAACTTCTTCCATCGATACACGTACAGAAACACTTGTACAACGTGGTATGGATGCATTGATGAAGGGAAGAACGACATTTGTCATCGCTCATCGTCTTTCCACAGTTAAAAATGCGGATTGCATTATGGTTCTGGAACAGGGCAGAATTATTGAACGTGGTACACATGATGAACTGATTGAACAGCAGGGAAGATACTACCAGTTATATACCGGTAAAAAGGCATTGGCATAATGTGGTTTGTGGTTCCTCTGGCCTATTGTATAATAGCTCAGGAGGAAACGAATGAAACGTATTTTAAAACTCATTTCTGCCTTGTGCATGTCTTTGACACTGGTCGCATGTGGTGGAACAAAAGAAGAAGCGATTTCTTCAATGTCTTTAGAAGACGTGATGAATGCGCTCTATGAAGGCATTGCGGAAGATGAAATGCCGATGTTTGGTGAAGATGTTGCGATCAATGAAGATAATGTGGAATGGTATCTTGGCACAACAGAAGCAGTCTTTGATGAAGGTCTTGCAAGAGAACCATTGATCGGTTCCATCGCGCATTCCACAGTACTGCTAAGAGTTGAAGATGAAAAACAGATCGATGCAACAATGGAACTTGTACGCAACAGTGTCAACACAAACAAGTGGGTTTGTGTAGGTATTGATCCATCAGAACTTGTCCTTGAAAAGAAGGGTAATGTCATCCTGATGATCATTGATGCGGTTGGTATCAAAGATACAATGCTGAGCAATTTTGAGAACATCTGAAATACGAATAGATGGAGAAGAATGTCTGTCGCAATGACAGGCATTTTTCTTTCAGAAGAACCTTGAAGTATGTGAAGAAACTTATTTGTATAAGTTGTACAAACAAGTTTGGAGGAATTATTATTTGTAACTGACTTTGAAAATGATGGAAGAGCTGTCAATGCCAGCTCTTTTTTGGTATTGTACTGCTATGGGATTTTCAACAGTAACCTTTCTCTTTTACTTTCTGCCAGTATGTCTTGCAGTCTGGTATGTCTCCAAGCGTAGTGTCAGGAACACTATACTGCTCTCTGCAAGCCTTCTTTTTTATGTTCTTACAGCAGGTAATTATGTTGTTCTGCTCTTGTTTTCTGGTTTGTTTAACTGGTGGTGTGGTGGAAGGCTTTCCCAAAAGAAAGAAAAATGGCTGTTGTATTGTGGTATCGGTATCAATCTTTTTGTAATGTTATTTTTCCATGCACCAGGTGTTTCTTTCTTTTCCTTCCAGGCAATAGCCTGTCTCTTTGATGTCTTTCATGGAAAGGTGAAAGCTGAAAACGATGTTCTTTCTTTTCTGCTTTACTTCACTTTCTTTGCCAAACTGTTATCTGGTCCGATTGTCCGCTATGGTGAAATGCAGGAACAGAATGAGACGAGAGAGCTGTTTGCGATGGGCATCATGCGATTTGTGAACGGGCTGTTCTATAAATGTGTGCTTGCGGAAACATTGCTGGAAATAACAAATGTGTTAGTTGGAAATACCATGCTTTCTGCCTGGTTCAATGCTGTGTCCACTTTGTTATATATTGCCTTTGACTTCATTGCCTATAGTGACATGGCCATTGGTATTGGCATGTTCTTTGGCTTTACATTCCCGGAAAACTTCAACTACCCACTCATAGCAACGAGTGTAAGAGACTTCTGGAGAAGGTGGCATATGACACTGACACGTTTCTTTAAAGACTATGTCTATATACCGCTTGGTGGTTCCAAAAAAAGTGCATTGACTGTTATACGCAATATCTTTGTGGTGTGGCTGCTGACCGGCTTGTGGCATGGCATAGAACTGCATTATGTTGTCTGGGGGTTATACTTTGGCTTGTTTGTTGCATTGGAAAAGTGCCTGGTTGGAAAGTGGCTGGACAGACATACAGGGATTGCACATTTGTATACACTGCTTGTTGTTATCGTCGGCTTTGTGTTTTTCCAAAAGGATATTCCTGATGCACTGGCTCAATTACAATCCATGGCTGGTATTGGTGTACCTTTGCTGGATGAACTGTCATTGTATTATGCAAAGAGTTATCTTCCGTTTCTGTTGTTTGCTTTGTTTTGTGGTATACCACTTTTCAGCAGGTTGTATCATCGGCTTACCCAGAGGTGGCAATATGCGGAAGTTATGGTCATGGTTGTATTGTTTGTGGTTGCGGTTTCGTTTTTATTGCAGGGTGGGTTTACCCCATTTGTCTATTTCAGGTATTGATGTATGAAGAATAAAGTGATGATTGTAATATTTGCTGTTCTATTGGCCATTGTGCCAGTCTATACATTTCTGCATGATACAGAAGTGCAGGATTATGAAAGGCGTATGGCACATGATTTTCCATCGGTTATGAATCATGGAAAGTGGAACGCGGACTATACGAAAGAGATGGAAGCGGCATTAAACGACCGTATGCCACTACGAAAAGAGGCACTTGTCCTGAACGGTTTCATCAAACAGAATGTGTTTCTTATGGCGGATGAAGATGGAGTATATGCAGAAAATGGGTATTTGTTCCGTATGGGAACATTCCATGAAAGCAATATAGAAAAGAATGTGAAGCTGGTGAATGAAGTGGTTTCTTCATTTGGTGGAAAGAAGATGTTTGTCATAGTGCCAAGAAAGAATACATATGATGAAAACAGACATCCGGATTATGATTATGAAGATGTGAGAAAAGAGGTCAGGGAAAACTGGGATACTGACATGGTGGATATCTCTTCTCTTTTGTCATTGTCTGATTACTACCATACGGATATTCACTGGAGACAGGAATGTATTCAGGATGTCGGGGAAGTGATGTTGTCTGCCTTTGGAAAAGAAATGGTTGAAATGGATGTGGAAGAGGTGTCATATCAGCCATTCTATGGTGCACTTTCCATCTATCAGCCATTTGTGGAAGCAGATGAACTTATCTATTGCAAGAGTGCTGTTTTGGATAATGTTGTGGTAACGAATCTTGAGAAAGAAGGGGACGGTGGAGTTTATGATGAAAGTGCGCTTTCTTCTCCAGACCCCTATAATGTGTTTCTTGATGGACCGGCTGCGTATCTGCATATTGAAAACAAAGGATTGCAGGATGGTTCTCATCTTGTTGTGTTCCGGGATTCTTTTGCGTCTTCTTTGTTGCCGTGGATCATTCCTTCGTATGAAACAATCGACGTGATAGATCTTCGATATTACAATTCATCTCTATTAGATGAACTATCTCTTGAAAAGAATAGCGATGTGTTATGTCTCTATGGAGAAGAAGTGCTGAATGATGTGCTGCTGCACTAAAAGAAAACGCCTATGTCAGTACATAGGCGTGAGAATTACTTCTCCCAGATTTCAATTGTCTTCAGCAGCTTCTTCTTTGTGGCTGGCTTAAGCTTGAGGATTGCTTCATAGAGGCTCTTGTCCAATGCTGTTTCAGCATACTCTGTGTCGAGTTCTCCAACAAGAGCATCGAGAGTCTTACCTGTCAGCTTTGCGAAGTAAGTCAGAATGCGCAGAGACATAGCTGTACGGTTGTTTTCAACATTACTGATGTAACCTGGTGTTACTCCTAATGCTTTAGCAACCTCACTCTGTGTCATGCCTGTCTGAAGGCGAAGTTCTTTGATGCGGGCACCATAATTTTCAATGTTCATAAAAGATAACTCCTTTCAAGTGCATATCGTCAATAAAAGTATACTACAGGTAGAACCGCGATTTTACATATTCTTAAAAAACTATGTATGATTAAGAATATAAAGCACACCGAAATTGTCTTGTGAAAATGAAAAGAATGCCCGATTGGGCATTCAGTGTCTTAGTTATTTACTGGAAGAACAGAACCATCAGGCCACTTTTCTGTGATGAAGTCCTTGATTTCATCGGACTGCAGTACTTCAACAAGTGCGACGATGTTAGGATCTTCTTCATGGCCTTC
This sequence comes from uncultured Erysipelotrichaceae bacterium, assembly GCA_949289855.1. Classification (GTDB taxonomy): domain Bacteria; phylum Bacillota_I; class Bacilli_A; order Erysipelotrichales; family Erysipelotrichaceae; genus Bulleidia. The sequence continues at coordinate 8,145 of CASEPS010000042.1, read as the reverse complement.
CTGGCAGACAACGATGTTGACATATGGGTTGCTTTCATCTGCTTCTTCAAGAATCAAAGCATCGTTTGCCGGGCTGAGTCCTGCCTGCAGCGCATAGTTTCCGTTGATGGCAACGAGGTCGCCTTCACCATTTTCATATGCTGTTGGTGTGAGTTCCGGTTTGATTTCTTCAAAGACAAGTCCCTTCGGATTGTTTTCTTCATTGTCGATGTCCGCAATAGTTACGGTCAGTTCATCTGTACCCTCTGGCAGTGTGACAAGACCTGCATCGGCGAGGATGCTCAGAATTCTGCCGTTATCCGCAACAGAGTTGGAGATGATGACCTTTGCGCCATCCGGAATGTCTGCTACATCTGTGATGGATTTGGAATAGATACCAAATGGTTCAATGTGTACGCCGCCGACATTGGAAATCTTGAACCCGTTTGTTTCCTTGGATTCTTCAAAGAATGGAACATGCTGGTAGAAGTTAGCATCCACGTCACCATTGGAAACAGCTTCGTTCTGGATGTAGTAGTCATCGGAAATCTGGATATCAAGGTCGATGTTGTACTTTTCCTTGAGTATTGGCTTGGCAGCTTCAAGGATGTCACCATGTGGGTTAGCTGTACACATAACAGAAAGTGTACCGCCTGCTTCTGCTGGGGCGGTTGTTTCAGTTGTTGCGGCATCATTGGAGCCACAACCAGCAAGGCTCAGTGCAAGAATGCCTGCTGCAAGTGTTTTTGTGATGTTTTTCATGTCTTTCTCTCCTTTTTTATCTTTTGTCAATGCGTTTGACAACTGCGTCTCCAATCCACTGGATGGCGAAGACGATCAGTACAATAATGGCTGTACTTGTATACAGTACAGGGTTGTTACGGCGTGAGAAGCCATATACATAAGCAAGGTCTCCAAGTCCTCCGGCACCGATGGCACCTGCCATAGCGGTGTAACCGATCAGAGAAATTGCCGTAACGGCTATGCCGGAAACAATTGCCGGCAATGCTTCTGGAAGCAGTACTTTTGTGATAATCTGCCAGTTTGTTGCGCCCATTGAGCGGCTTGCTTCAATGGTACCCTTGTCCACATCAAGGAAGGCTGTGACACATAGTCTTGCAAAGAATGGGGCACTGGCAAAGATGAGTGATGGCAGTGCTGCTGTAGCACCAAGGATTGTACCGACAAGTGCTCTTGTGAATGGAATCAGAATAATGAGCAGGATGATGAACGGTACAGCTCTCAATACGTTGACGATGACATCCATGATGCGGTTGATGATTCTGTTTTCAAACAGTCCATCGCTGGAAGTGCAATAGAGGATGATACCGATCACAAGACCGATAATTACTGCAAAAAAGAGTGATACAAATGTCATAAATACGGTATCACGTAATGCTTCAAGCAACTGTTCTACATTGACACCCATCTTATATCACCTCCACTTTGACACCTTCATCTGTCAGGTGTGTTACAAACTTGTTATATTGCGTATCTGTGCCACCATACAGGTTGAGGTAGGTAACACCGATTGGACCACTCTGGCTTGATGTGATATCGGCAGCCACAATGGAAACTTTGAAGTCAACCAGGCGGATGGCATCCGCAATGATTGGCTGGTCGGAGTTGTCTCCGGTGAAGGAACACCTGAGTAACATACCTTCCGGATATTTGCTCTTTAATGTCTCGGCCAGCTGTTCAATGGACTGGTCACTGGCAATGTTTTGGACAAAGCGCTTTGTGACTTCATGGCGTGGATGTTCGAAGAGGTCCTTGACCGTACCTTCTTCTACAATCTTTCCTTCGCTCATGACGGCCATGCGATGGCAGATCTTCTGGACTACTTCCATCTGGTGGGTGATCATGACAATGGTTATGCCAAGCTTCTTGTTGATGTCACGCAGCAGTTCGAGGATCTGGTCGGTTGTTTCTGGGTCCAGGGCAGAAGTTGCTTCATCGGATAGCAGGATCTGTGGATCGTTGGCAAGTGCTCTTGCAATGCCGACACGCTGTTTCTGTCCACCGGATAACTCACTTGGATAGGCGTCTTCCTTGCCGGCAAGTCCAACCATTTCAAGCATTTCCTTTGCTTTGCGCTTGCGGTCTTCTTTTGGCCATTTGGCAAATTCCAATGGAAGTTCAATGTTTTCCAATACGGTTCTGCTCCAGAGCAGGTTGAAGTGCTGGAAGATCATACCGATTTTCTGTCTTTTTTCTCTGAGAGCCTTGCCTTTCATGTTCTGGATGGCTTCACCGTCAATCAGGATGTCACCGGCATTTTGTTTTTCCAGCTGGTTGATGAGGCGTACCAGAGTGGATTTGCCTGCCCCTGAATAACCGATGATGCCAAAGATTTCACCATCTTCAATGTTAAGCGATACACCGTTGACCGCATGAACATCGTCTTCTTTTGTCCGGAATGTCTTTGTCACATTCTTGATTTCAATCATTCCGTTTCCTCCCTTCCTAAAATAAAATCCCGTCCTTAAAATGCAAGGACGGGATAAATCATCTCGTGTTACCACCTTCGCTTCACATGTATCTCACAATACATGCCTTACTGACTGCCATCACAGCCCTGTCCGATAACGGGAACTCCCGTCATGACCTACATCTCGATCATGAAGCTCCAAGTCCATGTTCACCCGTATTCTCATATTCCCTCTCAGCAAAACGGGAACTCTCTGTGGATTACCTTCCGGGTTACTCTTCTCTTCATTGCTTATGAGTCCATTCTACTCACTGCAACGGACGTGTCAATGTAAAAGGATGGATTTTCTGTTATTTTTTTCAAGAGTGTTATGAAAATGTTTTCAGAACCTGTATGAGACTGTCCGCCTTTGCACATTTCTGTATAATGGAAGAAGAGTGAAGGAGACTTGAAATGACTGAAGAAAAAAGAAGATTGTGGAGAGACAGGAAGAGAAACTTCCTTGGACTTCCATGGACATTTACAGTCTATGAACTGAATGAAGAGTTTTTGCGTATCCAGACGGGTCTGATCAATACAAAATATGACCGCGTCAATTTGTATCGTATTACGGATGTAACCATTACGGTGAGCCTGTGGCAGAAGATTATCAAAACCGGCACATTGCATATCGATTCTGATGATCAGACAATGCGTAACTTTGACCTCAAAAATATCAAGCTGCCAATGCAGACAGAAGAACTGCTTTCTGAACTGGTAGAAAAGGCAAGGCATCATAACCGCGTTTATATGCGTGAAGGCATCGGTGGTGGTGAACCACATGATTTTGATGGTGATGGCATGCCGGATGATGTGGATGATGATCCGGATGAGTTCCATTGAGGTGAAGTATGGAAAAGCTTGTACTTGGTTATATTGGCAATGGCAAGAGCACAAACCGCTATCATCTGCCATTTGTATTACAGAGAACTGATAAGTTTACGGTAAAGAAGATCTATGCCCGTCACCTGGAGAAAAAGGAATGGGACAGAATTGAGGGTGTTACGTATACTGACCGTATTGAAGATCTCTATGAGGATGAGGAAATCAATACCATTGTCATCTGTACTTCTTCGAGTGTGCATTATGACTATGTAAAAGATGTTTTGTCCCATGGCAAGAATTGTATCTGTGAAAAGCCATTTATGGAAACGGTGGAGCAGGCAAAGGAATGTTATGGCCTTGCAAAAAAGAATGGTCTTGTGCTTGCCTGCTACCAGAACCGCCGCTTTGACAGCGATTTCCTTACGGTACAGAAGGTGATTGAAAGTGGAAAGCTTGGCGATATTCTTGAAGTGGAAATGAGTTTTGACTACTTCCGTCCGGAAATTCCCGAGCATGTAAAGGAATATTCCTGGCTTTCTTCCTATCTCTATGGACATGGCTGTCATACCCTTGATCAGGTGATCAGTTACTGGGGCAAACCAGACCATGTACACTATGATGTGCGTCAGACACTTGGTGAAGGCAGGATGAATGATTACTTTGACCTGGATCTTTATTATGGTGTACTGAAGGTTTCGGTCAAGAGCAGCTATTTCCGCATCAAGGAAAGACCTTCCTTTGTTGTCTATGGAAGAAAGGGTATGTTCGTCAAGGCGAAGAAGGATTTGCAGGAAAGAGACCTCAAGCATTTCTATATGCCAGACCATGCGGACTTTGGAGTGGACGGACCAGAGGATTATGGTACATTGACCTATATGGAAGAGGGTCAATACCATGAAGAAAAGGTTGTCAGTGAAAAAGGCGACTATGGCAGGTATTATGATGCCTGGTATGAAACGATTATGCATGGGGCAGAACTGCTTGTGAAACCTGAAGAGACGCTGTTACAGCTGGAAATGCTCGAAACAGGTGTGAAAAATCTGAAATAATGTGAGGAAAATGTGCTTCTTCCTGTAATAAATAGTAGTGAGGAGGCACATATGAAAAATCAGAAGATTGATATGAGCCGGTTATCCGTTTTACAGAAGGAACAGGTGAACCTTGCACTTGAACATGGCCTTGATATAGAGGATGTGAAGTGCTTTGCAAAACCTTGTTACAACTTCCGGAAAATGGAGGAAATCCGGCTTTTTCTTGAAAAGGGAGAGCATAACAAGATTGAACAGATAAAGAAAAAAGGCAATGCAGCGATGTGGTTACAGAGAGACAGGATTGTTCTGGCTCTCTGTACACTATTCACCGCAATTGGTCTTGTGTTTCTTCTTTCCGCCATTCTTGTCAGACCATCATTAATTCTTACCACAAAGCAATGTGAGATTGATAAAGGAGAAGTGTTTGATGCTATGCAGTATATTTCATCATGGTCAAATCTCGATGGTACGCTCTATCTGCCAGAGAATATCGATACGTCAAGCACTGGTACAAAGCTGGCCGTTTACCGCCTTGAGGCAAAGGGAGAACGAATAGTAGAAACGCTGCAGGTCGTTGTGAAATGATTGTTGAAAACACATATGGACGTTGATTGGTGAGAAGGATATAATCTCACTCGTGTGAAGGGGGATGTGTCATGAAGTCTTTACGGATGAATATGCTTGAGGGCAGTGTAGCCCGTCCGATTCTCTTATTCTTTCTGCCAATTATGCTTGGCTCTTTTTTTCAACAGCTCTATAACACAGTAGATGCGATTGTGGTAGGAAACTTCGTGGGCAAGGAGGCACTTGCGGCAGTAGGTGGTTCCACGGGTATTCTCATCAATCTGCTTGTTGGTTTTGTAGTAGGCGTTTCTTCTGGTGCGACAGTTGTCATTGCCCAGTACTTTGGTTCAAGAGAAGAAGAAGGTGTGCATAAAGGTGTTGATGCGAGTATGTTCATCGCTGTAGCCCTTGGTCTTTTCCTGACTATTGCCGGTTATGTGCTTGCGCCATGGATGTTGGAACTGCTCAATGTGCCAGAGGATATCTTTGACTATTCTCTGACGTATTTCCGGATATATATGATCGGTATGATTCCGTCATTGGTTTATAACAATGGTGCAGGTATTCTGCGTGCTGTGGGTGATTCCAAAAGACCACTGTACTTTCTTATTGCAGCATGTATGACCAATATTGTGCTCGACCTGCTGTTTGTGGTTGTGTTCCATCTGGCGGTAGTTGGTGTTGCGGTAGCGACAGTTATTTCCCAGGTTGTTTCCTGTGTGCTGACAATGAAGGTACTTTCCGCAAGTGGCGAAAGCTATGCCTTCCATCTCAAAACATGTAAAGTTGACTGGTCTGTTGTCGGCAGAATTATTGTCATCGGTCTTCCGGTTGGCATCCAGTCCTGCCTCTATAGTGTAGCCAACCTCTTCATCCAGGCTTCCATCAATGGGTATGGAACAGATACAGTAGCGGCCTATACAGCATTTGGCAAGATTGATGCCATTTTCTGGAATACATCTGCTGCCCTTGGTCAGTCGGTGTTGACATTCTGTGGACAGAACTTCGGTGCGGGAAAGGTAGACAGGGTGAAAAGGGGTATCCGTACCAGTACGCTGATCTACCTTGTTGGTGCAGGTGCGATTTCACTTTTCTGCTTTGTGGCAGGGGAATATATTTACCGCTTGTTTACCCCGGAAGAAGAAGTCATCCGGATTGGTTTGTCCATGTTGCGGTACTTGTGTCCGTTGTGGTTTACCTTCGCAGGTGTAGAAATTCTTTCTTCCGGCATCCGTGCCTGTGGTGATTCCATTATTCCAATGATCATGACTGCCATTGGTATCGGTGCTTTCCGCATCATCTGGATCATCTTCTATCCGGGTAATACAATCTTCGATACATTGATCTGCTATCCGATTTCCTGGGTTGCGACAAGTCTTCTCTTCCTTGTGTATTATCTGCAGGGTGGATGGCTGAAGCGTTCCATGAAACAAAGAGAAAAGCTGACACAGGCATTATGAAAAAAACAAGGTGAAGACCAATTGGTTTTCACCTCATTTTTCTCATAGGAAGTCTTTTGCGCACTTCAGTCCATAGGCACCTTCTGTATGCAGTACAGCATTGTCAATGGCTTTTGCCATAACAATGGCAGCCATTGTGCCAACAACATTGATATCTGCTTTGACTGTGCAGGAAGAAGCAGCGTAGATGGTATCGCCATCATACATGGTATGAACTGGCCGGATTGCCCTTGCATAGCCATCATGTGCCATGCCGGCAATCTTTGTCATTTCGGTTTTGTTAAAAGTACCGTTTGTGAGAATGGCACCAATGGTTGTGTTTGTGACACCAGTGAAAGGGTTGAGGGCTGTGCGGCAGAGTTCTTCTTCACTGTTTGCATTGAGTGTTCCATTATCATCCAATAGTCCGGCAATCTTCTTTCCGGTATATGGCTCATAGACGTCACCCATGGCATTGACCCCGACAATGGCACCTACCTTCAGCTCTCCACATTGTAAAGCATATGCACCAATGCCGGAATTCATCATATATGCTGCTCCACGTGCCTTGCCTACAGTAGCACCTGTTCCGCAGCCATAGTTGCCCTGTTTGAAGTTTGGGGCAGCGTTACATGCCGCATAGCCCATGGCTTTGTCGGGCCTGAGGGACGCATCGCCTACTGCTAAGTCAAAAAGGCACGATGCGACTACAATCGGTACATTGCCATAACCTGTTTCAAAACCGATATGTCTTTCTTCGAGGTACTGCATGACACCACTTGCACTGTCAAGACCAAAAGCAGAACCACCGGACAGGACAATGGCATGTACAGCATCATTTGCGGCAAGTGGGTTAAGCAGACCATTTTCACGGCTTGCCGGACCGCCGCCACGGATGACTGCGCCACAAACTTTTCCGTCTTCTCCACAAAGGATGACGGTTACACCGGTTGCGGCTTCTTTGTCTTCTGCCTGACCAATCACAAAACCAGGGATATCTTCAATGTTAATTTCCTTAAATACATCGCTCATAGGATGTTCCTCCATGTCTTCTATTATAACGGGATAGGCAAATAGTAAGAAAAAAGACATGTTGAAACAGAAAAAATAAAGAAATACAGCACGAAAGCGGCAAAAATTGATATACTAATACCAATAAGAGAATAAGGGGACTTGAAGTAATACATGGCAGTAAGAGATTATTTTTCTTTTGAAACAATTCGTGACCATGAAAAGAATGTAATTTGTTATTACATTACCATGATTGGCACAATTGAAGGCGATGGCATTGTCCATATGCGTACAGACCTTGGTAAGGACAACAATGAAAAGATGGCTTTTGGCAGGGTGACATTACATAACCTTGACCGAAAGATTGGTCTTCTTTTGAAAGAGACAGGCAGCAGGGTATATTACCATTACCATGATGAATTGAATGGTTCGACTGATGTTGTCAGTTTTACCGCGAAGGACTGGCGGGCAGATGAAGCTTATGAGTTTGAAGAAGGTGACAGGGTGCTTGTGCAGGGACGTGCGTATCTGCGAAAGGCAGATCCGGAACGTTTCCCGAACAGACTTCCCGAGCTCAGTGTTACGGTGAGTGGTCTTTTCCGTCTTGGCAGAGCCCGCAGACCTCAGCATCACTTCCTCAATGAGGCATTGGTTCCACAGAAATAGGATCGTTATGATCCTGTTTTTTTTTATGCGTGCAAAAGAAAAACCGGAGAATCATTTCTCCGGTTAACAGTGGAGCTAAGGAGGATCGAACTCCTGACCCCCTGCTTGCAAAGCAGGTGCTCTCCCAGCTGAGCTATAACCCCATGTATATCACTCCGGT
>CASEPS010000041.1 GCA_949289855.1 uncultured Erysipelotrichaceae bacterium | reverse complement strand
AATAAACTGATATGAATGTCAGATTCAACAGTGTGTATCTCTATATCTTCTGGTTTTCAGTGTATGTACAATGCAGATATTCTTTCATAATGCTACAATGGTGACTATGAAGAAAGCATTGGTATTGGCAGGTGGTGGTACAAAAGGAGCATATCAGGCTGGCGCAATCCGTGCCTTGTGTGAAATGGGCATGGATGACTGGGATATTGTGACCGGCACTTCAGTTGGTTCCATGCATGCGGCTCTTGTTGTACAGAAGGACTATGACTACCTGTATGGAATTTATGATCGTTTGAAGAAAGAAGAAATCTTCAATGGAACATTGCCGGTCAATCTTGGTCTGGAAGAATTGATTGGGGAAAGAAAAGAAATCGGCAAGACATTGTTGCAGGTGGTTCGCGATAAGGGGGTGGATATCAGTCCACTCAAAAAGAATATCCATGCGCTTTTTGATGCGGACAAGTTCTTTTCTTCCCATACTGACTTTGGCTGTATTACCGCAACCGAAAAAGGACATGATGGCGTTTATGTCACAAAGGATATGATGCGCGTGAATCCGGAGAAGTGGATTCTTGCCTCTTGCAGTGCCTATCCGGCATTTCCGGCAGCGGAAATTGATGGACAGAGCTATGTGGATGGCGGTTACTTTGACAATGTGCCGGTGGACTTTGCTTTGCGGCTTGGTGCAGATGAAGCGGTGGTGATCGACCTTTCCGCAACACCATATCATCCGCATTACCTCACCCGTTCCAACATCCGCTATCTCTTCCCGCATAGTGACCCTGGTGATTTCCTGGACTTTTCCAAAGAGAAGATCAACCATCTTATCACGCTTGGCTACAATGATGCCTGGAAGATGTATGGCAAATACGATGGATACAAGTACACCTTTGAAAGGTATGCGAGACCTCGTTTCTTCAAGAAGTGGTATGTGGAAGTGGAAAAGCTTGAAACACGTATCAAGCTTGCCTCGAATATCAATGAGCAGTTCCGTTCGGATGAATATATCACAAAGCGGTTGAAGGAACGCATGCATCTGCCAGTTCTCAGTGGACAAGACTATTTCAATGGCATGATGGATGCTTTGATGGATTTGTGTGGCTGTGATGAGGAACATATTTTTACATTGAAGGAAGCACGGGACAGCATTCTGCTTTCCTTTGCGGATACGGTGAAAGAAGACTATGTCTATAAGCCAGCGTTCAATGTACAGCAGCTTGCTCAGTTTACAAAGACATTGGACACAAAGGGTGTAGTCGCAAGACTGCTTCATGAAAACCTGTACCCGGAACATCAATTGTTCAGTGAGACGACAACATTGACACTATATCCTTTTGAAAAGGCGATGGCTGATTTTGTCTATTGCTGGATGATGGAATTGAAAGAGGAATGATATGGAAAAAGTTGCGAAATTTGAAAAAGTAAGTCAGGAGCGTTTTGTTGCGGACTGGATGGAGAAGTGCGGTGGTGATGAGAAAGAAGCACTTTCTGTATATGAAGATCTTCTGCTGCCACAAAGGGCAACACGGGGCTCAGCTGGTTATGATTTCAAGGCACCATGCGATATTGTGCTGGAAGCCGGAAAGACGATTCTGATACCGACCGGAATTCGTGTTAAAATGAAAGAGAATTATGTGCTGATGCTGTTTCCGCGCAGTTCACTCGGTTTCAAATACAGATTGCAGCTCAATAATACCGTTGGCATTATTGATAGTGACTACTATGGTGCGGAAAATGAAGGACATATTTTTGCAAGAATCACCAATGATACCAATGAAGGCAAAACCGCTGTCATAGCCAAAGGACAGGGTTTCATGCAGGGTGTCTTTGTGCCATTTGGCATCACGATTGATGACAACGCAGATAAAGAGCGCACTGGTGGTTTAGGCAGTACAACAAAATAAGAAGAGGTTATGATGAACGAAGAAGAACGCAAGATGGGGTATTTTCAGAGTGAACCCATTGATGAAACAATTCTTGAAAAGATGGAGGAATGCCGGAAGAAACGGATGATTGTTCCGGATGAGGACATTATCAAACGGCCATCGCATATTGCCGGAATCCGTGAGGCAGGCAGGGTAAATACCCTTGTGCTGGATGCGGTAGCCGAAAATATCCATGCCGGCATGAGCACCCAGGATATCGATGATATTGTCGCAAAGGTGACAAAGGAAAACGGTGGCATCTGCGCATGCCTTGGCTACGAGGGCTTTCCGAAAAATGTATGTACTTCCATCAATGATGAAGTATGTCATGGCATTCCTGCCCGCCACAGACATTTACATGATGGGGACATCATCAATGTCGACTGCACGACCATTGTGGATGGCTACTATGGTGATGCAAGCCGCATGTTCATGATTGGAAGTGTCAGTGCAGAAAGAAGAAGACTTGTCGAAGAGACAAAGAAATGTCTTGAAATCGGTATTGCGGCTGCCCAGCCATGGCATACGGTTGGTGACATTGGTTCAGCCATCAGTAAATATGCAAGGAAATGCGGCTATACTGTAGTCAGGGAACTTGGTGGACATGGGGTTGGTGTTGACTTCCATGAAGATCCATTTGTCTCTCATGTTGGCAAGGCTCATACCGGTATGGTACTTGTACCGGGTATGGTCATCACCATTGAACCGATGATCAATGCCGGCAAGGCAGCAGTTGTCATCGATCCATATAATGAATGGACCATTTATACAAAAGACCACAGCGACTCTGCCCAGTGGGAACATACCATTCTGATTACCGAAACAGGCAATGAAATCCTGACGTATTGATATGAATGACAAACTGGAAATGATTTACAGGCGAAGGTCTGTGCGCAGCTATGCGGATACACCGTTGACGGGTGAAGAGATCGGTATATTGCAAAAGGCCGCAACACTTTCGCCAAGTGCGATGAATGAACAGCCATGGTTTTTTGTCATCATTGAAAACCAGGAAATCATTCATGAGATTGAGGCACTGCATGAACCATCCGGTAACTGTTATGGAGCACCGGTACTGATTGCTGCTTTTGCAAAGAAGGATGCGATTGCTCCACTGATGGATACAAGTATTGCATTAGCGAACATCATCTATGCTGCAGAGGCGATGGATCTCTCATCATGCATTATCTATTTTGTGAAAAACGTCTTTAACAATCCATCTTATGCAAAGCTGAAAGAAGCAATGGGTGTACCGGAAGGCTATATCTGTGTTTCCGGGGTAGTGATTGGTCATGGATTGGAAGAGAAACAGATAGCGGAAGGCAGAAAGGAAGATATATTTTCTGTCATCATTTAGGAGATGTGGTATGAACGAAAATATCTATGTCATTGGACACAAACATCCCGACAGCGATTCGATATGCGCTGCCATTACATATGCGGATCTGTTGATCCGTACCGGTTCTCCTGCAATTGCCTGCCGTCAGGGTCCGCTCAATGAAGAAACAAAGTTCATTCTCAAGCGGTTCAATCAGGAAAATCCTTTATTGTTAACCGATGCGCGGGCAATGCTCAAGGACATTGACCTTGACCCGGAAACCATCGTCTATGAAGATGAGACGGTACATCATGCATGGCATGTCATGTTGCAGACACAGAACAGATCTCTGTTCGTCAAAAACAAGGAAGGTGAACTATGTGGCATCTGCACGACAAGTGACCTTTCCCGGGTACGTATTCATCCGGATGCGGACCTCGAGCAGCTGATGAGTACATGTTCACTCGAAAACATCGCCCATACAATCAATGGTACAATTCTTGTTCATCCCCGCCATTTCCATTCCAATGGCAGAGTGCATGTCATTACCCTGGAAGGAAAGGAAGCTGCTGACTTCAATCTCAAAGGTGGTATTTCCATCCTTTCCAGTTCTGCTGAAAAACAGCAGCTGCTGCTGGATGAAGGTGTTGCCTGCATGGTTATCACATGTGGTCAGAAGGTATCTGAACATATCAGAAGACAGGCTGCTGAAAAGGGTATTGCCATCATTGAAACAAAGACGGATACGATGAATGTCGCACGGGTCATTACGGAAAGTTATTCTGTTTCAGAAGTCATGACCCCAAAGGACAAGATCATCACCTTCCAGGATGATGAATATGTGGAAGATGTTGCGGCTAAGATGATGAAGTCACGTGTGCGCTCTTATCCGGTACTGGATGCACGGGGCAACATTGTCGGTGGTATTTCACGCTGGCATACAAGGAATTACAACAAGCGCAAGTTTGTGCTCGTTGACCATAGTGCCATGAACCAGACCGTAAACAACATCGGCAATGCGGATCTGCTTGCCATTATTGATCACCATCACATTGGTGGTATCACAACCCAGCATCCGATTCTCTATCGTAACCAGAGAGTAGGCTGTACATGTACGATCATCGCGACGATGTATCAGGAGAATAACATTCTGCCTTCTCATGATATGGCAGGACTGTTGTTATCGGCTATTCTTTCCGATACCCTCAATTTCAAGAGTGCAACCACGACACAGCAGGACCGTGATACGGTTTCATGGCTCTCAGAGATTGCTGGTGTTGAAGATGTGAATGCCTATGCAAGGGAAATGCTTGGCGCAAGTGTTGCATTGAGTGATTCTACACCAGAAGATATTCTCTACCGCGACCTCAAGACTTACCAGATTGGCAAGTTTACGTTTGCCATCGGTCAGACAAACTACTCGCATATGGAAGAGGTACAGAAGATTCTTCCTGAGTTCAAGGAATATCTCAAGAACGAACAGGCTTCGAAGAACCTCGATCTGCTTGTCATGTTGTTTACCGATGTGATGGGTGAAGGTTCCATGTTCATCTATGATGGACCGATGTCCTATGTGCTCAGCGATATTCTTGAAACGACATTTGATGACAATTCCGGATTTGACTCAGGTATCATTTCGCGTAAGCAGCAATTGATGCCAAGACTTTCGGAAATTATGAAAAACATTTAGAATAGAATAAGCCCTGCCAGTTGACAGGGCTTATCTGTAACAGAAAGGATTATTCTATGCTTGATATCTGTCTGCTTGGAACAGGAGGAACTGTGCCACTTCCAGAGAGATGGCTGACATCCTGCCTGATCCGTTGCAAAGGCAGACAGCTGCTCATCGACTGTGGAGAGGGGACACAGATTACCCTGCATAAACAGGGGTTCTCCGTTAAACATATTGATACGATTCTGCTCACCCATTACCATGCGGACCATACAGCAGGACTGCCAGGTCTTCTTCTTTCGATGGCCAAGGCTGACCGTACAGAACCGGTATTGATTGCCGGTCCAAAAGGCCTGCATGAAGTGATGCAGGGGGTGTTTCTTGTGGCAAGGTTTGTGCCATTTGAAATACGGTTGATGGAATATACGGAACGGGAAGAACAGTTTGATCTTGAAGATATTCATGTGACTGCCTTTGCGGTACGTCATAGTGTGCCTTGTTATTCCTATTGTTTTGATCTTGCAAGGGCACCGCGCTTTGATACAGAAAAGGCAAAAGCCAACAATGTACCGCTGAAGTGCTGGGGTAGACTGCAAAAGGGAGAAACAGTGGAATGGGAAGGTGTTACCTATACACCGGATATGGTGCTTGGTGAAGCAAGAAAAGGATTGCGGGTTGTCTATAGTACAGATACCCGTCCTGTGGATGCGATACGCCACCATGTCATTCATGCGGACCTTTTCATTGGGGAAGGGATGTATGGAGACAGTGAAAAAATGGAGAAGGCAAAGCTCAACCAGCACAGCATGATGCAGGAAACAGCAGAAATTGCAAGAGACTATGATGTGAAAGAACTCTGGCTGACACATTACAGTCCTTCAATGCCATTTCCGGATGCTTATTGTGAGGAAGTGCAGGCAATCTTTACGCATACGGTGATTGCCCATGATGGGCAGCGCAAGCTATTGCGGTTTGTGGATGAAACAAAATAAAAAAAGCGTGCCCGACGGGAATTGAACCCACAACCTTCGGCTTCGGAGGCCGACACTCTATCCGATTGAGCTACGGGCACACACGCTCAAGTATATTAGCACAAAGCTGGGAGAAAACAAAGTATGTACATGGATGATATCAAACTGGTTGTATGTGACATTGATAATACATTATTGCCTTCTGGTGCCTATGCCCTTTCAAGGCGTACATCTGAGGCACTACGGGCAGTGATCGCTTCAGGAAGAAAGCTTCTGATCTGTACAGGCAGGCATTATACATTACTGCCAGAGAGCTTCTTTGAGGATTTACCGATGGATATCATCGGTACGATCAATGGGGCATGTCTGAACAAAAGAGATGGCACGATTATTGAAAAACATCCGATGTCCCGTGAGGCAATGGAAACGATTACCGACATCTGTATCCGTCATAACATCGGACTTGGTTTCAAGTTTGAAGATGCCATTGTTACCTATGCCAACTATGATCGTTTCATCCATGGTTATGTCCGGGATGATCCAAAGGAGAAGGCAAAGATCATCAATGATGATGCAAAGCGTACCCATCATCTTGAACATGGCTACCCGCTTGGTACATTCATCATTGGTGATGAAAAGGATATTGAACCCTTTGTTGGTACAATTGATGAACTTGTCTTTGCCTGGTCATACCGCAATGGCTATGATGTGTTCCTGAAATCTATCAATAAGTCTGTTGCGGTAGAAGGTGTTCTAAAAATGTATGGTATGACATGGGACAATGTCATCGCCTTTGGGGATGCGGGTAATGATACACCGATGATTGAAAAGGCAAAGATTGGTGTAGCATTAGGCAACGCAAAAGATGATGTACAGGCACATGCGGATCTTGTCGCTAAGCCTTGTGTAGAAGATGGTGTGGCAGATATGCTGGAAAGGTTAAAGCTGATATGATCCGGGCTGTTTTCTTTGATATTGATGGAACATTGTTTTCCCATAAAGCAAATGCCATTCCGCTTTCTGCCCTGGAGGCAATTGAAGCATTACGGAAGAAAGGTGTTCTTGCGGTGATATCCAGTGGTAGAAGCTATCAGGAAATACTGGAACTTCCAGTCATTCAATATCCCTTTGATGGTTATATCCTGCTCAATGGACAGATGATTCTCAATGAACGGTTTGAAGTTATTGCGGAAGATGCGATCACTGGCAAGGATAAGGAAAAGCTGATTGAGGTATTCAATGAAAAGGAAATACCGCTGCTGCTGGTGGAAAAGGACAGGATGTATATCAATTTCTATGATGAAAGGGTGAAGAAGACACAGTCCGCCATAGCAACAGCTGTGCCGCCTGTTGGTGAATATACAGGAAATGATATCTTTCTTGCTTCAGCCTTTCTGACATACGAAGAGCGCATTGCCCTGATGTCCCGTTTTGAAACACTCAAGGCGGTGAGCTGGCATCAATATGGGATTGATATATTGCCAAAGCATTCCGGAAAGATGAAGGGCATTCTTTCGTATCTTGAAAAGACAGGTATCAGGAAAGAAGAAATCATGGCTTTTGGGGATGCGGAAAATGATATCGATATGCTTGAATATGCTGGTATTGGCATAGCCATGGGCAATGGCGATGATGGTGTTAAAGCAGTGGCAGACTTTGTGACACGTGATATTGATGAAGATGGCATCGCTTATGCGTTGAAACATTTTGGGTTGATTGACTAAAAAGGACGTGATCTCACGTCCTTTTAAAGTATTCATAGTCTCTATTATCGATGTCATGGATTTTGTGTTTCTTGTTGGAGAAGGGATCATGGAAGGTAAGTGTATCTGCCCATAGTCCCATGTTTTGAAAGACATGGGAAGGATGACCATAAAGCGGGTCGTTAACAATTGGATAACCAAGATAAGAAAGGTGGACTCTGATCTGGTGTGTTCTGCCTGTATCCAATGTACAGCGTATCAACAGAAAGTCATCTTTCTTTGCAAGGCATTCAAAGGTGGTGAAAGCTTCTTTACCAGTAGAAGAAACCCTGTACATGCCGGCATTGTGGCGGTCTTTGCCTATGCGTCGGTTACAGGTGATTTTCTTTCCGGCTTTCATCGGTTTTCCTTTAACGATCGCAAGATATTCTCTTGTGATTTTCTTTTGGGCAAGCTGGTCATCAAACCATGGCTGCAATAGTGGAACTTTGGAATAGAGCACAAGTCCTGCCGTATCTTCATCCAGTCTGTGGATTGGTCTTACCGGTACATGAATGTTATGGTCAAGCTGCCACTTTGCGGCAAGTCCATTGAGACAGTTGGGATCATCAGGAGATGAATGAATGATGATGCCAGGTTCTTTATGGACAATATAGACAAATTCATTTTCATAGACAACCGTACATGGTTTGTCATTTGCCTTCCAGTCAATGTCACCACTTTCAAGAGGTAAGGAGATAACCATGTTTTGATGAAGTGGTGTTTCATTGTTTTTGATGACTCTGCCATCCAGTGTGACCTTACTACTCTGTAACAGGTTATACCGCTTTGGACGGGAGATTTTATAGTCATCAAAGAAGTGGTTGAGTGATTTTCCATCATAGGTATGGCCGATTTCTATCTCGATGTGGTCTTCAGATTTGCGGTACTTCATGCTTTCTTCTTTCTTTTGTATTTTCTGCGTCTTGACTTCTTTTTCGAGAAGGTGCCATTTCTTTGCAGCACAGCAATGGCTTCTATATGTGGTGTATCCGGGAAGAGGTCAAATGGAATGACTGTCACTACCTGGTAGTCCTTCTTGAGTACTTTGAGATTCTTGGCTAAGGTTGCCGGGTTGCAGGAAATGTAAATGATCTTTTTGATGGTAGAAGAAAGAATGGTTTCCAGCATTCTTTCATCCATACCAGAGCGTGGCGGGTCCACAAGCAATGTGTCTACTTCTTTTTCCGAAAGCACATTATTTAGTCCATCTGCAGCATCAGCACACATGAACTGTACTTTGTCGATTCCGTTTCTTTCCGCATTGTATTGGGCATCTTTCGCAGCATCTTCGATGGATTCAATACCGATGATCTGTTGTGCTTTTTCATGTGCCATCAGCGACATGGCACCTACACCACAATATGCTTCTACCAGGGTGTCACATGGGTCAATTTTATTGACGGCCATGCGGTATAGTTCTTCTGCCTGTTTTGCATTGAGCTGGAAGAAGGCACGTGGCGAAAGGGAGATTTCTATATCGTTGATCATGCAGGTGAGGTAGTCAGCACCTGCCAGTTTACGGCATGCACTGCCAAAAATATCGGTTGCGTTGCGCATGGTGTTAATGCTCTGGAACAGGGAAACGACACCGTCAATATGCATGATTTTATCAATGATATCTTCTTTGATAATGTCTTTTCCGGTAATGAGCGTACATTGTGATTTACCATTCAGTGTACGTACGACAATATAGCGAAGACCTGACTTTGTCTTCTGGTTATAGGATGGAAAGCCTGCTTTATTGAGAATGTTGAGGATGGCAAGTCTTGTCTTTTCCAGTGTTTCATCCTGAACAATACAACTATCAACAGGATGGAAGTGGTTCGTACCTGCTTCATAGAGGCCGCTTACAAGTTTTTTGTCCACTGTCTGTACCGGCATTTTGCATTGGGTACGATAGCCTCTTTCCCGGTGGTCACTATGTACTTCACGCACGAGGTCTCTGCTCACATTGCCATATTTTTCCAATGCTTCAACAAGCAGTTCTTTCTTCCAATGACATTGTGCTTTGTGGTCCATGGCACTGAGAGCACATGCGCCACAACTGTCCGCATGACTGCATAGAGGTTTTCTTCTTTCTTCGCTTTCTTTGACAATCTTTGTGGCAGCTGCTTTTGTATAGCGGTCGTTATCTTCTGTGATTTCTATTTCTGCTGTTTCTTTTGGGAAAGCACCTTTGATGAATACCGGTTTGTGATTGACATAGGCTATGCCTTCACCATTGATGCCCATTTTGATAATTTCCACTTTTTCCATAAGGTACCTCCCTGATTGCGGATGTATTATACATGGAACAGAGATGATTTCCAAACATCTGGATTTATCAAATATACGATTTTCCAGTTGAAATAGAAAATGTACCAGTTGAGAGTGAAAATGCACCAGTAAAAGAAGATAAGTCAGGCATTGCTATCAGCATTTTGCCATGAGCCAAAGTCAATATTAGAAATTGCTGATTATCTGGGATACAAAGACAAGAGGAGTGTGAGAAAATATCTAAACAAATTACTGGCATTGGGGCGTATTGCAATGACGATACCTGACAAGCCAAACAGCAATAATCAGAAATACATCACTATTCAATACTAGGAGATGCAGTACATTGATTTGAACGGACATTACAGGCTGGCAGAGATTTGTCTATATGAATACTGAGAATGAATAATGGGGATTATTCCCAAACGGAAGTGAACGTATATGGGCACAGAATTGTAAGAATTATGTTAAGCGTATGTTTTATACTTGTTATTAGAGAGAGAAAAACATAAAATGAAAGTGCGTGAAAGATCGCAGGGAGGAAAGAAATGAAAAAATTCTTATCTGCAGCTCTTGCGGGTCTGATGAGCATCAGCCTTGTGGCTTGTGGTTCAAAGACTGGCAATGAGACAACCGGAGGAGAAACTTCCGGTAATGAATCCGGCATGAAGGTTGCGATGGTCACTGACTATGGTGACATTACTGACCAGTCCTTCAACCAGACAACTTATGAAGCTTCCAAAGCATATTGCGATGAAAAGGGCTATGAGTTCACTTACAAGAAGCCTGCTTCTGATGCGGATGCGGACAGAGTTGCTTCTATTGAAGAAGCAATTGAAGAAGGTTATAACGTTATCGTTATGCCAGGCTTTGCATTTGCCAAGGCAATCGTTGATACAGCTGAACTGTATCCGGATGTCAAGTTCTTCGCTCTTGACGTAGCACAGGGTGACTTCAATACTGCTGCTGGTGTCAAGGAAGGCGATCCTGACTGGGAAATCCCAAGCAACCTGTTCTCTGCAGTTTACCATGAAGAAATTGCTGGTTACATGGCAGGTTATGCTGCTGTAAAGCTCGGTTATACAAAGCTCGGCTTCCTCGGTGGTATGGCTGTTCCTGCTGTTATCCGCTATGGTTATGGTTATGTACAGGGTGCTGATGATGCGGCTGTTGAACTTGGTCTTACAGATGTTGAAATGAAGTACATCTACGGTGGTGCATTCTCTGGTAATGCGGATGTTACTGCACGTATGGACACATGGTATGGTGATGGTACTGAAGTAGTTTTCGCTTCTGGTGGTGGTATTTATACATCTGCTGCTGAAGCTGCTGCCAAGGTTGATGGCAAGGTTATCGGTGTTGACGTTGACCAGGCTCCAATCATCGATGCTGCATATGGCGAAGGCATGACAGTTACTTCTGCTATGAAGGGTCTTGCAGCTACTGTTAATACAGTTCTTTCTGATATCGATGCTGGTAACTGGGCTGACTACCAGGGCACAATCCAGAACCTCGGTCTTGTTTCTGAGAATTCTGAAGAAAACTATGTTCAGCTTCCTTCTTCCACACAGTGGGATGATAATTTCACAGAAGATGACTACAATGAACTTGTTGCTAAGCTCTATAATGGTGAAATCACTGTAGATGCTGGTACTGAGGCAATGCCTGAAACAGAAGTTGTCAAGGTAGACGATCAGGGTTCCCTGAAGTAATTCATTCTGAACAATAAAAGATTGCTATGCATCTTTCGTATGGCAATCTTTTTTTATATAATTTAATCTGGGATACCGTTGTTAGCGGGAATCACTTAGAAGGAGGAGAATAATATGGAAACTCCATATGCCATTGAAATGCTGAATATTACAAAGCGTTTCCCGGGCATTATTGCCAATGATGACATTACCCTCCGGCTGAAGAAAGGCGAAATTCACGCTTTGCTTGGTGAGAATGGTGCGGGCAAGTCAACACTGATGTCTGTTCTTTTCGGACTTTATCAGCCTGAGGAAGGCATCATAAAAAAAGACGGAAAAGAAGTGAAGATCAAAGACCCGAATGATGCCAATGATCTTGGTATCGGTATGGTTCATCAGCACTTCAAACTTGTCCAGTGCTTTACGGTACTGGAAAACATCATTCTCGGTGTGGAGGATACAAAACATGGCATTTTGCAGGAAGAGGAAGCCCGCCGCAAGGTAATGGCCCTTTCTGAAAAGTATGGTTTTGCGATTGATCCAGATGCGAAGATCGAAGATATTACCGTCGGTATGCAGCAGAGAACAGAAATTTTGAAGATGCTCTACCGCGATAATGATGTATTGATCTTTGATGAACCGACGGCAGTGCTCACACCGCAGGAAATTGAGGAGCTGATGCAGATTATCAAGGGACTTGCCAAAGAAGGAAAGTCCATCCTGTTCATTTCCCATAAGCTCAATGAAATCATGGAAGTGGCTGACAGAGTCAGCGTCTTGCGAAGGGGAAAGTACATTGGAACGGTGGATGTCAAAGATACCACCCAGGCAGAACTGTCCCGCATGATGGTTGGCAGAGATGTCCAGCTTGTTGTGGAAAAGGATGAGGCGAAACCAAAGGGTGTTGTTCTTGAAGTTGAACATCTTACGGTACCTGGCAAAATGCATAAGAAGGATGCTGTACATGATGTTTCCTTCAATGTCAGGGCTGGTGAAATTGTCTGTATAGCCGGAATTGATGGCAATGGACAAAGTGAACTTGTCTATGGCATTACTGGTATGGATAAGGTGACCGGTGGGAAGGTCATTGTCAATGGAGAGGATATCACGCATTCTTCCATCCGCCATCATGCTTCCTATATGTCACATATTCCAGAAGACCGTCATAAGCATGGGCTTGTACTGGATTATCCATTGGATTACAACATGGTGTTGCAGCGCTACTTTGAACCGGAATTCTCGTCAAAAGCAGGTTTCCTGCGGAAAAAGAATATCCGCGACTATGCCAATAAGCTGATTGAGCAATATGATGTGCGTTCTGGTCAGGGAGCCGCAACGATTGCCCGTTCGATGTCTGGCGGTAACCAGCAGAAGGCAATTATTGCAAGAGAGCTTGACAAGAAGCACAGTCTGCTTGTGGCAGTACAGCCTACCCGTGGACTGGATGTTGGTGCGATTGAAAACATTCACCGCAACCTCATTGAACGAAGAGATGCGGGCGATGCTGTATTGCTTGTGTCATTGGAACTGGAAGAAGTCATGAATGTTTCGGACAGAATTCTTGTCATGTATGAAGGCGAAATTGTTGGTGAGCTTGATCCAAAGAAGACGACAAGTGAAGAACTTGGTCTCTATATGGCTGGCGCAAAACGCACAGGAAAGGAGGCTCATGTATGAAGGAAAAACTGTCATTTCTCCAGAAAGAAGGTGTACAGGCAGTCATCGCTTCTCTGGTCTGTATCTTCATCGGCCTTCTGATCGGTTTTGTGGTATTGTTTGCCATCAACCCGGCTGGTGCCTTTGAAGCAATTGAGACAATTCTTTTGAACTTTATGACAAGAGCCAGCACACCTGCCATCATGAAGAGCCTTGGTAATACACTTGCCAAGACTGCACCATTGCTCATGTGTGCATTGAGTGTGTGCTTCTGCTATAAGGTAGGTCTTTTCAATATTGGTGCGGCTGGTCAGTATGAAGCAGGTGCTGTTGTTGGCTTATATGCAGCCCTTGCATTGGATATGCCATGGTATGTATGCCTTATTCTGGCAGCCATTGCCGGAGCGGCACTTGGTGCAATTTCCGGTGCTTTGAAAGCTTATTGTAATGTCAATGAGGTCATTTCCGGTATCATGTTAAACTGGATTACCCTCTACTTTGCCAACATGGTTCTCTCTGCCCCATCTGTCAAGGATCCGGCTTCTCCATATACCCTGGATGTGATGGGAATAAATCCATCTGGTGTGATTCCGGATATGGGACTTGGAAGTCTCTTTGCCAATAACAACTATGTCACCATTGCTATTCCGCTTGCGGTCATTGCCGCAATTGTGATCTGGATGGTACTCAACCAGACAAAGTTTGGTTACGAGCTCAAGGCTACAGGTTATAACAAGGAAGCCGCAAGATATGCTGGTATGAAGGAAAAGAAAAACATCATTGTCACCCTGGCAATTGGTGGTGCTCTTGCCGGTATCGGTGCAGCATTCCTGTTCCTTTCCGGTTATCAGAAGTGGTCCACAACCCAGACGAGTGTTCCAAATATGGGCTTCAATGGTATTGCAGCAACGTTCCTCGGTGGTCTTAATCCAATTGGAACAATCTTCTCATCCTTCTTCATCCAGTCTATCACCGATGGTGGTTCCATGATTGACAGAATGGTTTATCCATCTCAGATCTCTGATCTCATTTCCGCAATTATCATCTATCTTTGTGGCTTTGTCGGCATTATCAAGATGGCGATGAACACACTTGGCACAAAGCGGATGGAAAAGAAACATAAAACAGATAAGCAGGAGGGTAAAGCATGATACTCTTATTGCAATATACGATTATCTTTGCATCAGTTCTGATGCTTGTCGCACTGGGTGGATGTTTCTCTGAACACTCTGGTGTCATCAATCTCGGTCTTGAAGGTATCATGGTCATCGGTGCCCTTGGTGGTGCGGTGGCAATGAACATCATTCCATCAACTGCACCTGCTGTAGTTATGGTTCTTGGTACAGCCCTTGCTGCAATTCTCTGCGGTATGATCTATTCCGTACTTCTCGCGGTTGCCTGCATCAATCTCAAAGCAGACCAGACACTTGTTGGTACTGCGATGAATATGCTTGCGACAGCAGCTGCTACGGTTATTGTAAGAGCTGTCAACACTGCATCTGATCCAAACAATGTTTCCACCAGTCTGCAATACATTGAACCAAAACAGAAGTTCCTTGTGAACCTAGGTGGTTTTGAATTCAACTGGTTCATGTTAATGGCGGTTGTTGCATTGATTGTCAGTATCATTGTGCTTTATAAGACAAGATTTGGCTTAAGACTCAGGGCATGTGGCGAAAACCCACAGGCAGCTGACTCTGTCGGTATCAATGTGTACAAGATGAGATGGGCTGGTGTATTGATCTCTGGTCTTCTCGGCGGACTTGGCGGTATTGTCTACATTACTGCAGGTGTTTCAGAATGGAAGTTTGAAGTCGGTGTTGCTGGTTTTGGCTTCCTGTCTCTTGCGGTTATGATCTTTGGTCAGTGGAAACCGGAAAAGATTGGTCTTGCGGCTTTGCTGTTTGGTTTCTTCCGGGCACTGTCCAATGTCTATACAAGCTTTGGATGGCTTGCAGCACTCAATCTTCCATCTACGTTCTACAACATGTTGCCATATATCATTTCGCTTGTGGTGCTTGCCTTTACTTCAAAGAATTCTGCTGCACCAAAGGCGGAAGGTATACCATACGACAAAGGAACAAGGTGAACTTAGCGGCTTCGGCCGCTTTTTTGTTTACCTGTGTTATAATGCTTGCCGGAGAAATTGCTATGAAACAGAAAAGAAACTATCCGCGTGCAGTTGTTACAAAAAAACAGGCTGCACGCATTCATCAGGGACATCCCTGGGTATATTTTGATGAAATACTGGAAATAGAGGAGAATCTTGAAAATGGATGTCTCATCGATGTCTTTGGCACAAAGGACAATTACCTCGGAACGGGTTTTTATAGTGAACAGTCGAAAATCCGCATCCGTATTCTTTCTTCCAATGCCAATGACACCTTTGATGATGCCTTCTTTGCAAGAAGAGTCCGCTATGCTCTGCAATACAGAAAAGATGTCATGAAGGAAGACTTCAGGGCATGTCGTCTTGTCCATGGGGAAAGCGACATGTTACCAGGACTTACCATAGACCGTTATGAAAATGTGCTTGTCTCTGAAATTGCTTCTTTTGGCATGGAATGCAGAAAAGATGTCATTTACAAGGCATTAATTGATGAACTTGCCGCAATGGGAGAAACCATTGATGGCATTTATGAACGCAATGAAGGAGAGTTGCGCAAAAAGGAAGGCCTTCCCCAATACAAAGGCTGGTATGGAGAGAACCATCCTTCCAGCACTATTGTAGAGATTACAGAGAATGGTATCCGTTATGAAGTCGATGTGGAAAATGGACAGAAGACCGGGTTCTTCCTCGACCAGAAATATAACCGCCTTGCAGTCAGAAGGCTTGCGGAAGGAAAGACAATCCTGGATTGTTGTACACATACGGGCAGTTTTGCCCTCAATGCCGCAAAGGGTGGGGCAAAGTCGGTCGATGCCCTGGACATTTCTGAGACTGCACTTCTTGAGGCAAAGAAGAATGCGGAAATGAACCATCTGGATGTGCATTTTATGCAGGGGGATGTGTTTGTAGAACTGGAACGGATCAGGAAAGAACATGTTTTTTATGATTTCATCATCCTTGATCCGCCTGCTTTTACCAAGAGCAGAGAGACATACCACAATGCAAGGACAGGGTACACAAAGATCAATGCCCAGGCTATGCGCATCCTGAGAAGAGGCGGATATCTTGCGACATGTTCGTGTTCGCACTTCATGCCTTCGGACAAGTTTGCTGAAATGCTTGCGGATGCCGCAAAGCTTGCTGGTGTACAGCTGCGCATTGTCGAAGAAAGACATGCTTCACCTGACCATCCGGTACATATTTCCATACCGGAAACGGACTATCTGAAGTACTTTCTTGTCCAGGTAATCTAGTGGCTGTCCTGCCTGTGCCAACTGGAAAAAATGGCTGTTTTATGCTATTATTTAATAAGTTGAAAGCAGGTGATACAGTGAATGGAAAGTATAAACCGGGAGATGTTGTCGTATATCGTCGCGAAGTCTGTCGGGTAACAAAAATTGCGAAAAGTGATTTTACAAAGGAGAAATGTTATATTCTCGAACCATATGCTGGTGAAAACCTTTCTGTGCGCATGCAGGTTCCGGTAACAAACAAGGCGGGACATCTGCGTGACCTTTCAACAAAAGAGGACATTGAAGAGCTCATCCGCAATGTGCCGGATATTGAAATGCTGGAGAACAAGCCGGCAAATATGAAGAGCCAGTATGCTGCATTGATGAATGGCGATGCACTGGAAGATCTGATTCGTATTATCAAGACTTCCTATATGCGCAACCAGCAGCGTCTTTCGAATCATAAGAAACTCGCTTCCATAGATGATGAATATCTGCAGAAGGCAGAGAAATATCTCTATGGGGAAATTGGAGCTGCTCTTGGTATGGATTTTGAGGAATCCAAGGCATATTTTGAAAGTGAAGTGCGTAAGGTAAGGGAGAATGGCTGATGCAGAATAAAACAATCCTGCAGAGCTTTGAGTGGTATACAACAGAAGATGGATCTTTTTACAGAATGATGAAGGACAATGCGCCTTCATTTTCTCTATTAGGACTGACATCTGTCTGGCTGCCACCAGCATGCAAGGCACAAAATGGTGTACATGATACAGGGTATGGTATTTATGACCTGTATGACCTTGGTGAATTTGACCAGAAGGGTACGGTTCGTACAAAGTATGGTACAAAGCAGGAATACCTCGAAGCGATACAGGCATTACATAACAATGGTCTTGAAGTTTTTTGTGATGTTGTCTTGAACCAGAAGATGGGTGCTGATGAAACTGAAGAGGTGATGGTTGTGGATAGTGCCTCCAACAACCGTACAAGTGATTCGTCCAGCCAGCATAAGATACGTGCCTGGACGAAGTTTACCTTTCCGGGAAGAAAGGGAAAGTACAGTGACTTTGTCTGGGACCATACATGTTTTGATGGAACAGACTATGATGCTGAGACTGGAAAGAGTGCCATTTATCGTTTTTCTGGTAAAGCATGGGACAGTGCGGTAGACAGTGAAAATGGCAACTATGACTATCTCATGGGTTGTGATCTTGATATGAGTAATCCTGTAGTCAAAGAAGAGTTGTTGAAATGGGGAAAGTGGTACTATGATACAACCCATTTTGATGGCTTGCGGCTGGATGCGGTAAAGCATATCAGTTCTGATTTCTATGGCTGGTGGCTCAATGAAATGCGTA
>CASEPS010000040.1 GCA_949289855.1 uncultured Erysipelotrichaceae bacterium | reverse complement strand
TGCTAACATTCTTCCATCTGGTTAAAAACCAAGCTTTTACTCATTGATGTTTTTAATGCGGCTTCTTTTACTATTTTTACGTCATTTTATTCACACTTCTTTTTCTGTGACAACACCAAATACCATTGGTCTTTCTTCTGGTTTCTCTGCTTTGATAGTAATTGCTTCTTCTAACAGATGTAATGCATCTTCAAGATGGCTTTCGTCATTGACATAGAGTGTCGCAAGAACATCACCTTTTCTGAGATATGCACCTCTTCTCACCTTCATCACAATACCGACAGAAGGATCAATGACATCTTCTTTGGTAGCTCTTCCTGCCCCAAGCATCTGTGCTGCCGTACCGATCTTTTCTGCCTGCAGGCTGTATACATAACCATCTTCTTTACTTGTGATATCAATGTTCTTTTTCGTCTTTGTGAGCTTCTTCATGCCTTCTACACTGATATAGGAAGGATCACCACCCTGCAGTTCAATCATCTTGGCAAGACGTGCAAGACCGCTGCCATCATGAATCTTTTCCTTTAACAAGCTTTCAGCTTCTGCAGTATCACAGGCAATACCAGCAAGCTTCAACAATTCACTGCCAAGCATCATACATACTTCAAACAACGGATCATGTTCATCAATTGCTCCACTGAGTAATTGTACGGCTTCTTCAACTTCCAAAGCATTCCCAATCGCATTGCCAAGTGGCTGGTCCATATCAGTCACAAGGGCAGTCACCTTGCGGTTGAGTGCTGTACCAATTCTTACCATCGTCCTTGCAAGTTCAAACGCTTCTTCTGTTGTACGCATGAAAGCACCACTGCCTGTTTTGACATCCAGAACAATGGCATCTGCTCCACTTGCCAGTTTCTTGGACATAATACTGGACGCAATCAATGGAATAGAGCGCACCGTTGCAGTAACATCACGCAATGCATACATTTTCTTGTCAGCCGGTACAAGGTTGCCCGTCTGCCCAATGACCGCAACACCATTCTCCCGGACGATTTCTTTAAAGTGTTCCATGTCAATTTCTACAGATGTGCCAGGAATGCTTTCCAATTTATCCAGTGTACCACCCGTATGACCAAGACCTCTTCCACTCATCTTGGCAACCGTACCACCACATGCCGCAACAAGCGGTGCTACAACCAGTGTTGTTGTATCACCTACACCACCCGTACTATGCTTGTCGAGTTTGACACCTGGCAGATCACTCAGGTCTACAACATCTCCCGAATGCATCATCGCCATGGTGAGATCTGCAGTTTCCTGTAATGTCATTCCTTTTTGCAATATTGCCATCATCATGGCACTCATCTGGTAATCCGGAATCTCTCCCTTTGTGAAACCAGAAACCATCTCCTGGATTTCATCTCTTGAAAGGCTTCCACCATCTGCCTTTTTCTCAATCAGATCCACAAAACGTAACATGATATAACTACTCCATTTCTAAATACTCTATGAGTATTATGGCATGTTATGCATGCATTGCAAGAGCAGATGCTGTTGTCTTTTCAAGTTGTGCACATGCCATTTTCATCGTGATGCGCATGTACAGCAGCTTCACAAACTGCACACTTGTTTTCATCAGTGCTGCACACTCCCTTTCTGAGACATTAGCTTCATAGCAATGGCAGAGAACTTCCGTATGGTAGTTGGAAAGTCCTTGTGAATCTGCCACTTTGATTACCGCTGTATACAGGTCATGTTTATTCATACTGCACCTCCATGCGCAGTATGACACAAATGAAAAAGCTGACTGTACACAGCCATGTACAATCAGCTAAACAAGTAATGTCAGAAAATGATAAACAAAGATAAAGTGACAAAGACTTCCTGCAAGAACAAAGCAATGGAAGAGTTCATGGTTGCCAAAGCCCTTGATCTTTGTTTCAAACATCTTTGGTTTCAGAGCATAAATCACTGCCCCTACCGTATAGAACAAACCACCAGCCAGTACCCATGCAAAGGCTGCCGGAGATAGAGCAGCGACAATATCTTTCATAAAGAAGACACATACCCAGCCCATGGCGACATAGATTACTGAGGAAACCCATTTTGGACAGGTTACCCAGAAGGCCTTGAAGATAATACCGATCAAAGCGATTGACCATACCGCGATTAACATCACTTTTCCCGTTTCCCATGGTACTGCAGTTACGGCAACTGGTGTATATGTACCGGCAATCAGAATAAAGATCATCATATGATCAATCTTCTTCAATATCAGATTGACACGGTAACTGATACTGAAGGAATGGTAGACGGTACTTGCACTATAGAGAAGTATCATGCTCATCATGAAGACGGCATAGGAAACCAAAGCTGGGAATGGGTTATTGAGTCGTACACCATGCAGTAATAATACTGGCAGGCCAATCAATGCGCCGATTGCCCCAAACAGATGTGTCAGTGCACTGATCGGGTCTTTGACTCGGAACATGCGCTGTTGGAATATATTTCTTGCCTGATTCATTTTCATTGTTGTCATAATTGCCTCCTGGCTATATCTTATGATCGGTTTTTCAATAACCGATGACATGTATTATAGTATAGGTTAACGGAAAACCTGTCAAGGGTTCTCTCATACCGTTGACGGGATTAAACAGTCCATATACAATAAATGCTATGAACGAAACAAGATTGCATACTGCATTAGAAGAATTCACACTTCCGGCATGGCGTGAAATACCAGATGTCGGTCTTTACCTTGACCAGGTCGTCAAATATATCAACGGTTTTCTTTCCGGTTTCCCGGAAATGCAGATAACCGGTTCCATGGTATCCAACTATGTCAAACACAAGATCATCACTTCTCCCGTACGTAAGACATACAGCCGTGACCAGCTTGCGTCTTTGATCTTTATTGCCATGGCAAAAACGGTACTGTCTATGGAACATATACGCATCTGTCTATCAAGAACTGACATCTTTGCGGATGCGGAACATACCTATGATGCATTTGCAGAAAACATGATGAGAAGTGTTCATCGCTTTTCCAAAACAGATGAAGATCCTTCTGACATGTCACATAATACATTGTATGACATTGTCATTGCAGTGGCACATAAGATGTATCTTGAACGTTACTTTGATGAAATAAGTCAAAACGAAGCCGAGTGATCATTCTGCTTCGTTTTCTATTCCATCTATTTTTCCTTCTCTGAGTCTTTTCAGTACTTTCTTTTCTTCATCTGTAAAGACATGTTTTGCATAAAGATCCGGTCTTTTCTCCTTTGTGAGCAGCAGACTTTTGGCAATCCGCCACTCCCTGATCTTTGCATGGTTGCCTGAAACAAGCACATCCGGCACCCTGTCTCCTTTGTAGTCAGCAGGCTGGGTGTATTGAGGATATTCCAACAGTCCATTTTCATAGGATTCTTCAATGGTCGAATCATCGCGGATAGCACCTTTGAGAAGGCGGACAACCGAATCGATGATGACCATCGCGCCCATCTCTCCGCCAGTCAAAACATAGTCACCAATGGAAACTTCCTCATCCACATGACTTGTAATCCTTGCGTCCAGTCCTTCATAGTGACCACATAAAAGAATCAGATGGTCGAGCTTTGCAAAGTCATGTGCCTTTGCCTGGTCATATGTCTTTCCTGCTGCGGAAAGGATAACCGTATGGGAGTTTTCCTGTTTCACAGAGTCAAGGGCATCCAGTACCGGCTGACATTTCATAACCATGCCTGCACCTCCACCAAAGGGACTGTCGTCCACATGGCGGTATTTGTCCAAAGCAAAGTCACGGATCTGCACAAAGTCTATGGTGACAAGTTCTTTGTCTATTGCCCTTTTGATGATGGAAGTGCCGATGACACTTTCAAACATCTCCGGAAACAATGTCAATACGGTTATTCTCATAACAGTCCTTCAATCACATGGACTGTGATTTCCCCTGACGCATCATCTACATCTTTGATAAAGGCAGGTACATAGGGAATCAGGGCATCTTTCTGTCCATCCCGTTTCACTCGCATATTGCGCTGTGCCCCACGGGTATCTTCCATATCTTTTACTTCCCCTATCACATTGCCTTCTTCATCTTTAACAACCATACCGATGAGATCATCTACATAGTGTCTGCCATCGGTTAATGGTTTACGGTCTTCTTCATTTACAAAGACATCACATGTTTTGTATTTTTCTACATCATTGATGTCCTTACATTCCTTGAAACTGACAAGGGGAAAACCCTTGTGCACACGGTAACTCTTTACAGTAAAAGGAAGGTATTTTCCTTCAGTTTGAATATAGACTGTAGCGTCTATTGCATAGCGCTCTTCATCAAAGTCAGAGCAGCTTTTGATTTTGACTTCTCCACGGATACCGTGGGTATTGATAATCGTTCCTATTCTGATGTATTCCATGAACCGGATTATAGCAGAGAACAGAAAAAAAGTCTGCTGGATAAGCAGACTATGTTGAGAAAAGATTAAGCGTCTTCTCTTTCTTCGAAGCGGATAGATACCTTCTTGTTTTCACGGTGAGAAGCTACGCTCATCACCTGACGGAGTGCACTTGCCATAGAGCCCTTGCGACCAATAAGACGTGCAATATCTTCATTGGTAGCCTTGACGACAAGGACGACATCCTTTTCATTGCTGTCATCAACCTCTTTCACTTCAAGCTGGTCTTTGTCTTCAACCATCGGTGTAACAAGGTCGAACAGAACCTGTTCAAGATTGGTCATCTCTTACTTCTTTGCCTTAGCGGCAACCTTCTGTTCGTGGAATGTCTTCATGACACCCTGTCTGGACAGGATGTTACGGACTGTATCAGATGGCTGAGCGCCATTGTGCAGCCAGGAAAGAGCCTTTTCAGCATCGAGTACAACTGTTTCCGGATCTGTTGTCGGATTGATGTAACCGAGTGTTTCGATTTCACGACCATCACGACGTGTACGGGAATCAGCTACGACGATACGATATCTAGGTGCCTTCTTCGCACCTGTTCTCTTCAAACGGATTTTTACTGCCATGTGTTATTTCCTCCTTAAAACCTCACTCATTATAGCAGGATGAAAAAGAGTGTCAAGCATTTTTACTTGACACCCATATTCATCTTCCAAACCTGCCAAATCTGTTCTTCATCTTTGCCAGCTGTGAAGGATCCATGTTCTGCATCTTGTCCATCATGCCATTCAGCTTTTCTTCATTCAGGTTTCCACTGCGTGCCATACCACCAATGGTTCCCATCATCTTCTTCATCTTGCTGTGCTGGTTGAGCACTTTATTGACTTCGTTGATGGATGTTCCAGAACCTTTGGCAATGCGCTTTTTCATTGTGGAACGGATCTTTTCCGGATTCTCCCTTTCCCACTTTGTCATGGACTGGATAATAGCCTTGGCATGTTTCATCGCACCCTGGGTAGCATTTTCATTCATCATGCCGGCATACTGGTTCATACCCGGTATCATCTTCATAATGCCAGACAGCGGTCCCATACGCTCAATCTGTTCAAACTGGGCTAGCATGTCATTGAGGTCAAACTTGCCGCTGAGCATCTTTTCAGCAGACTTCTGTGCAGCCTCCATGTCCATCTTTTCCTGTGCCTTCTCAACAAGGGTGACAATATCACCCATACCGAGAATTCTGTCTGCCATACGGTCCGGATGGAAGACATCCATGTCTTCAATCTTTTCACCTTCACCGACAAACTTAACCGGCACACCAGTGATCTTCTTGACCGAAAGTACACCACCACCACGGGAATCACCATCAAACTTTGTAACAACAAGACCAGTGAGTGGCAATGCCTCCGCAAAGGCTTTGGCAACATTGACAATGTCCTGACCAGTCATGGCATCGACGGTGAGCAGGATTTCATCCGGATGAACAAGTCGGTTGATATCGCGCAGCTCATTCATCAGCTCTTCATCAATATGCAAACGACCTGCTGTATCGATAATGACCGTATCATAGCCATTTGCTTCCGCATAGCGCATACCTTCTCTAACCGTTTCAAGCGCACTTGTCTCTACACCCTTTGTAAAAACTTCTGTATCAATTTCCTTACCAAGTGTCTGTAACTGTTCAATCGCAGCAGGACGGATGACGTCAGCCGCAATCATGAGAATCTTTCTATCCTTTTTCTTCAGAAGATTGGCAATCTTGGCAGCACTGGTTGTTTTACCGGTACCCTGAAGACCTGCCATCATGATTGTGGTAATACCTGTTTCCTTAAACTGGATTTCTGCTTCTTCATTACCCAGAAGATCAATCAGCTGGTCGTGCACAATCTTGACAAGCATTTCACCTGGTTCAACAGAATTGATGACATCTTCACCACGTGCCTTGTCTCTGACTTCTTCCAGGAAGTCTTTGACAATGCGGTAATTTACATCTGCTTCAAGGAGGGCAAGTCTTACCTCCTTGAGCATATCTTCCATATTTTTATCCGTCAGCTTTCCCTTGCCTGCTACATTGCGCATGGCATGGTTCAGTCTTTCACTCAATGAATCAAAAGCCATAAGTGTTCCTCCGTATTTTGTCTACAGCTACATATATTACCATAAGAAAGCCTCAGAACAAACATTCCGGACGGTTTGTGAAATGATGCGCATTTCCATGATTATTTTCATTTTCTTTCACGTTGCATTGTGCTTGCCATTTATCCCTCATGCGCTATAATCACATCTGTAACACACATAGTTGCAAGTCCAACTATTGTTCTTGTGTTTCAGGGAGAAGGAACATGAATGTAATTAAAAGAAGTGGCGAAGAAGTAACATTTGACGCCATCAAGATTGAAAATGCCGTACATAAGGCAAATGAGGCTACCAATCCTAAAAAAAGGATGGAAGATACTGCTATAAAACGTATCACCGATGCAGTTATTGACAGTTGTAACAAAATCAACCGTTCCATTGGTGTAGAAGAAATCCAGGATCTTGTCGAAAACGAAATCATGCGTGAAGGCTATTTCGCTGTCGCAAGAAACTATATTACATACCGCTATGAAAGAGCACTTGTAAGAAAAGCAAATTCTACTGATGATCAGATTCTTTCCCTCATCGGCAGAAATAATGAAGAAGCAAAGCAGGAAAACTCCAACAAGAACCCTACTGTCAATTCTACCCAGCGCGACTATATGGCTGGTGAAGTTTCCAAGGATATCACAAAGCGTTTCCTGTTGCCAAAAGACATCATCGATGCGCATGAAAAAGGCATCATCCATTTCCATGATGCGGACTACTTTGCCCAGCCGATGTATAACTGCTGCCTTGTAAACCTGGAAGACATGTTGCAGAATGGCACTGTCATCACCGACACATTGATTGAAAAGCCGCATTCCTTTGGCACAGCATGTAACATTGCGACACAGATCATCGCCCAGGTCGCATCCAACCAGTATGGTGGTCAGACCATCACCCTTGCTCACCTGGCTCCTTTTGTTGAGATTTCAAGACAGAAACATCGTGAAATTGTCGCAAGAGAATTCAAAGAAGCTGGTATTCCGATGGACAAAGACAAGATCAATACAGTCGCTGAAGAAAGAGTCCGCAAGGAAATCAAAGATGGTGTACAGACCATCCAGTACCAGATCATCACCCTCATGACCACAAATGGCCAGGCTCCATTTGTCACTGTATTCATGTATCTTGATGAAGTGGAAGATGGTCAGACACGTGAAGACCTTGCATTGATTATTGAAGAAATGCTGAAGCAGAGAATGCTCGGTGTCAAAAATGAAAAAGGAGTTTATATCACACCAGCCTTCCCGAAACTCATCTATGTATTGGATGAAGATAACATCTATGAAGATTCCAGATACTACTACCTCACAAAGCTTGCGGCAGAATGCACTGCCAAAAGAATGGTACCGGATTATATCTCCGCAAAGATCATGAAAGAACTCAAAGGAGATGTCTATCCATGCATGGGCTGCCGCTCATTCCTGACACCTGACCGTTTCACTGATGCAGGACTTGGCAATATGGCAGATGCTGAAAATTATAACCCGGGCAAGCATAAGTACTACGGTCGTTTCAACCAGGGTGTTGTTACCATCAACCTCGTTGATGTGGCATGTTCTTCCAAAGGCAATATGGAAGATTTCTGGAAGATCTTCGATGAAAGACTTGATCTTTGTTACAGAGCACTCATGATCCGTCACAACAGACTCATGGGTACACCAAGTGATGTCGCACCAATCTTATGGCAGTATGGTGCCATTGCCCGCCTCAAGAAAGGTGAAACGATCGATAAGCTTCTCTTCAATGGTTATTCCACAATTTCTCTTGGCTATGGCGGACTTTGTGAATGTGTGAAATACATGACAGGCAAGTCCCATACAACACCAGAAGGTGAAGAATTTGGTCTTGCGGTCATGCAGCACCTCAACGATGCCTGTGCAAAGTGGAAGAAGGAAACAAACATTGACTTCTCTGTCTATGGTACACCGATGGAATCCACAACATACAAGTTTGCCAAGAACCTGCAGAACAGATTCGGTATCATTGAAGGCGTTACAGATCGTAACTACATCACAAACAGCTATCATGTACATGTTACAGAAGAAATCAACGCCTTTGACAAGCTCACACTTGAATCAAAGTTCCAGCAGCTTTCTCCAGGTGGAGCAATCTCCTATGTAGAAGTACCAAACATGCAGAATAACATCCCTGCTGTACTTGCCCTTCTCAAACATATCTACAACACAATCATGTATGCAGAACTCAATACAAAGAGTGACTACTGCCAGAAGTGTGGATATGATGGTGAGATTGAAATTGTCAAAGACAACAATAACAAGCTCATCTGGAGATGCCCAAATTGTGGCAACACAGACCAGACAACAATGAATGTAGCACGCAGAACATGCGGTTACATAGGCACACAATACTGGAACCAGGGCAGAACTGAAGAGATCAAAGAAAGAGTCCTTCATCTGTAAAATTCAAACTGTATCTGAAAAAAGATGCACAAATTGACCATCAGAGTTATTTCTGATGGTTTTTTTTGATCGCATTAAAGTCAATATTTCACTGTTTTGTTCCTTCACTTGATTTTTTAGGAATAAAGGTTATATCCAAAACCATCCCCATTCCATCCGCTAATCGCTGTAAAAGTTTGATACTTGGATTCCGGAATCCATTTTCCAGTTTGCTGATCTCCGTTTGTGCAATTCCAGTCTTTTCCGAAAGTTCCTTTTGTGTCATATTCTGCGAAGCTCTTGCTTCAATTAAAGCGCGAATTATATTCATCTCTGGTTGAATCTCCGCATACGCATTGGCAAAATCAGGATCTTGCATTTTCTTCTCTTTGTACTCTCTTAATTTCATACCATTCACCTTTTCATCTTACACCCATTGTTATCCTTTTTATGACGTCTGCGTCAGTCTTTTCTTCGTTTCTTTGCCAGCATTATCTCAGTTGCTGGAGTCATGTGTGTTTTCTTCATCGTTATTATATGAGTTATATCTCAATGTGTCAAGTTTCATTTCAATTTTAGTGTTTCATATCATTCTTGAATTTTTAGTAATGTATTGGATAGTCTGATGAATTGTTTTGATCGTTTAAGCGTAAGGCAGGAAATGATTTATACATATCTTATTCTTGTTCGCAAACATCAACATGATTGTTTCCAGGCATTTTCAATCCTGTTTTCTTTCTGTAATGGTATTATCTAAAAGAAGGAGCTTTGATATGTATTACGGAAATATAAAGAAATATGATATAGCAGATGGTGAAGGTGTAAGAGTAACACTGTTTGTGTCTGGTTGTACCAACAAATGTAAAGGCTGCTTCCAGCCAGAAACATGGGACTTCTGTTATGGACAGCCTTATACCGAAGAAACAGAAAAAGAAATTCTAGATACCTTGAACAATGACTATATTCGGGGACTTACCCTGCTTGGTGGAGAACCCTTTGAACCAGATAACCAGCGGGTACTCGTTACGCTGTTAAGAAAGGTGAAAGAAGCCTATCCAGACAAAGATGTGTGGAGCTATACAGGTTTTGTCTATGACAAAGATCTTGTTCCTGGAGGAAGAAGATATACCGAAGTAACGGATGAAATGCTTTCTATGATCGATGTACTGGTGGATGGTCCATTTGTCGAAGAAAAGAAGAACATTTCTCTTTCCTATCGGGGAAGTGAAAACCAGAGAGTCATCAATCTGAAGAAATCATTGCAGGAAGGCAAAGTCATCCTGTATGAGGTACGCCGCTAAGACAGAACATTTGTTCTGTTTTTCTTTTGCATAAAGAAAGCCCTGCTCTTTCACAGGACTTTCGAAGGGAGAAATAACATTGATTAACGGGTAATCAGTCGGAATTTTTCAGCGATGATTTCGGTGATCCAGATGGTTCTGTCTTCCTTTTCATACGGGTGTGCCTCAAGCCTTCCTTTAATGGCAATGACACTTCCAATCTGACAGGCAGCAGCACATTCTTCCGCCATCCCCCGCCACAGGGTGATGCGAAACTGATCTTTGGCGACTTCACCATCCACGCCAGCATAAGGCTTCTCACATTCCATGACAAGATGTGCATATGTATTCCCCCTGCTGGAAGTTTCCACCACCGGCGTTTCCTTTACCGTACCAACGAGCACACAATTTGTTAACATAAACATTTCCTCCTTGCATGCCCTATTAAATACCTGATGAAGAAATGATTCAAAAATACAAATTGTTCTGAAATGGGAAAAACTGCACATACTACTAAGACGTATGTGCAGTTATCGGGACTGTCATGCAAATTCAGACAGATTTTGATATTTTTTCTTCTTCGAGCTCACGCCTTACCTGCGCAATACCCTTTTGGATGTTTTTGACACAGCCATGTCCGCATGACGAACAGTTTCCTCCACAATCATCCAATCCATTCTTTTTGATGGAACGAATCGCAAAAGCACATAGTGCAATAACAAAAGCCAGTACAATCATTGTTGAAAAATTCATTTGTTGTACCTCCTATGCAATTAGTTTACACTAACTCCTTTAATTTGGAAACCAGAATGATCCTCAATCATAGTTGTAATAACTGAGGCTGATGGAATCAATTTCATCATCATAAATATAATAATTCAGGGAACCTGTTTCATCACCAGCATCCATATATACGGTATAGGACTCAGAATAGTCTGATTCATATTTATCAAAAGTAATATCCGCATCTTCAAGACTATCTTCAACATCATCCGGATCATCAGAGGTAGAAATACCAAAGCAGTCTTCAAAATCAATGCCTTCTGAAGCATGAATTGAAAGTCTTGTAATCTCTGCTTCTTCTCCCCTGCAGCTGTCCATGCCTTGTGGAATATCCAGTTTTACAGAATACAGGTCCAGACTGCCTTTGCGAAGGTCAACCGTAACATAATCATCTTCCGTTATCGTCTCCGGAAGATTACTGTATTCATTTTCATCAATCTCCCATCCCATATCCAGAAATGTCTGCAGGCTGACCGGCAAACGCATTTCAATTCCATCAAGGGTAAACGAT
Source organism: uncultured Erysipelotrichaceae bacterium (assembly GCA_949289855.1). Classification (GTDB taxonomy): domain Bacteria; phylum Bacillota_I; class Bacilli_A; order Erysipelotrichales; family Erysipelotrichaceae; genus Bulleidia. Next base: position 6,997 of record CASEPS010000040.1, on the reverse strand, counting down.
ACACCTTTATCAAGTGGCAGTTCATAATCACCCTCAACAGTTTCATATACCGATTCATCGTCATCATAATCATACTCATAACCAGAATCATGAATTACATTAAAACCGATAAGTGATGCTGCAACTACAAGGGCAAAACCACCAATGACAATAGCGGCTATTCTGCCGCCATTGGCTCTCTTTTCCTGACGGCGGCTGCTGATGAGCCTGTCCAGTTCACGATGCATTTTCCTGGCTTCCTGATCATCCAAAAGATGTTCAGAATCCTGTTCGTTATTCTCCTGTTTTTCGTAATCGTATTCCATATAATAGTTTCCCTGTCCGTTTTCATTAGTATAGCACGAAAAAAGCATCACCATTCGCTGATGACGCTTTCACTCTTTGTCTTTTTTCACATAGACATCCCGTGGTTTGGAACCCTGGGCTGGACCAATAATACCAGATCTCTCAAGTTCATCAATCATACGGGCTGCCCTGTTATACCCAATGCCAAACCTTCTTTGTAACAAAGAAGTGGATGCTTTCTGGGCATCGATGACATAGTCCTTGATTTCCTGAAACAGTGGATCATCTGATACTTCAAGACCTCCACCTTCATTGTTATTGACACCTTCCAGCATGATGAAGGAATCATCATAGAGTGGTCCACCCTGCTCAGAACATGCACTGGCAATCCGCTCTACTTCTTCATCAGTCACAAAGACACCCTGAATACGGGTAGGCGAATTCTGACCAATTGGCATATAGAGCATATCACCATTACCAAGCAGTCTTTCTGCACCAACATGGTCAAGGATGGTTCTCGAATCAATACCACTGGAAACACTGAAGGCAATACGGCTTGGAATATTGGCTTTGATAATACCGGTAATAACATCGGTAGATGGCCGCTGTGTGGCAACGATCAGATGTATGCCGGCAGCCCGGGCAAGCTGGGTAATACGCTGAATGGAAGCTTCTACTTCCTTGCCTGCCACAAGCATCAGATCCGCAAGCTCATCTATGATGACAACAATGTATGGCATCTTATCCATGCGTTTGCGCTCTTCTACCGGCTTTTTGGCAAGCAGAGCATGATAACCGGCAATGTTGCGTACCCCATTTGCCGCAAAGATGTTATAACGTTCATCCATGATGCGCACGATCACCTTCAAAGCATTGTTGGCTTCAGTCGCATCATTGATAACCGGACCAATCAGATGGGGAATTGCACGATATGGTGTAAATTCTACCTTCTTTGGGTCAATCAATAACATCTTCACTTCATCTGGTTTAGTCCTTAACAAAAGTGAAGTGATGATCGAATTCATACACACAGACTTACCAGAACCTGTCGCACCAGCAATCAAAAGATGTGGCATCTTGTCTATGCGGCATGTGACAGTTCTGCCGAGCAGATCCTTGCCAAGCATAAACAGAAGTGGTTCATTTTTATCCTTTTCACTGATTGTATTGACAAGCTCCCGCATCTTGACCGGTGTAGCTTTTTCGTTTGGTATTTCAATACCGACCGCATTTCTGCCAGGAATTGGGGCTTCAATACGAATGTCCTTTGCCTCTAACGACATCTTGAGATTATCGGTCAGACCAAGAATCTTTGATACTTTGACAGTTGCTTCTGTCTGTACTTCAAACTGGGTGACAGAAGGACCGATGTGAACATCCGCAAGATGTGCCTGTATATCAAACTGGGCCAGAAGATCAATGAGCTGTTTGCCTCTCACTTTTGCATTCCGCACATTTTCAGAATTGGAATTGTCAGCAGGACGAGGATCAAGAACCTTCTCCATCTTTGGCAGACGGTACTTTTTGAAATCGACAACATGCCGTTTCTTCTCTTCTTCCTCTTTGTTTTCCTTTTCAACTGGTTGTTGAACTTCTTCAACTTCTTCCATTTCAGGTTCTGCAGGAACCTCATCTATGGTCGGGAGAATGAAATCATCCTCTTCCTCTTCCACATAAGGAGAAGGCATGACAGATTCTTCCATTTCAGGTTGTACCACAGAGTCTTCAAGGTCGTTGACATCAATGAAAATATGATGGGAAGCACTCAATGGTTTCTGCATCTTTAATGTACGTTCAAGGTCTTCACTATCCTGCAGAAGGCGAAGCTTTCTCGTTTCTTCTTTATCTTCATCTGCACGAATATCAATTCTGCTGTCAGAAACACCATGTGTATCCTTTGGCTTGAAGCGGACTACCACTTCTTCACCCTTATCAAGCTTCTTCTGCACTTCCTTCAATGACTGTTCTTCCACACTTTCATCCGCATTGATGAAGTTTGCTTTCTTTTCCTTGTGTTCGTGAATCATCCTCCAGAGATTTGGCTTCTCCTTCTCTTCCTCTTCTTCCTGAGCTTCTTCGCGTTCTGGAGTTTTGAAGAAAGCAACAACATAAGAGAACGCATTCTTATAGACGTCCATCATGCCCAGCAGCACCGTAGCAATAATGACAACGGCGATCATGACAATGAGTGTCCCCTCTTTACCAAATAGTGTAGAGACAAGAGCATAGAGGCCATTTCCCGCAATGCCACCACCAGTACTTAATGTCACATTACCCGCAAAGAATCTTGCCGGATCCTGGAACAGGAAATCCATCACGGAAAAGCCGGCTTGATTGCCGGCCATTGCATATCCTTCCAACAGAAGAAAGTCCATCACAAAAAGGATCATTGGCACCGGATTTCTTTCATCATCCGCATCCTGCTTCGCTCCGGCAATCGAAATGAGAAACCAGAGTATGGAAATCAGGAATACGATGTAGAAATGATCTCCCAGCAGGTAGTGCAGGACATTGTAGATCATCATGCCTACAGGTCCCATCCGGAACATACCGATGGCAAGCAGGGAAAGCAGAATTACGATCGTAATCCATTTTTTCAATTCGTTACGCCTTTCCTCCATCTGCCTTGCTTTTGATTTTCTTGTATTCTTTCTTTTCTTCTGCGTCACGTTTTACCCCTTTGTATTGATTTCAACAATCGCAGGAAGAATCATCGGTCTCTTGCCGGTTTCACGCATCACATACCGGGAGATCTTATCCCTTGCTTCGGCACGGCAGGTCATATTGTCATACCGCTTTTCCTTCACTGCATCATTGATCGTCTTTTCCATGATATTACCGATCTCCTGAACGATGTAGTCCGCATCTTTGAGATAGATAACACCACGGCTCTGTGTATCAGGACCACCGATAATTTCCTTTGTTGCATGGTTGACTACAACACCGACAATGATAGCACCATCTGTAGAAAGCGTCTCGCGGTCTTTGAGAACCATACCGCTTGCATCAAGAGAATCTGTTCCATCAACCAGTACATCTTCCGCATTGATTCTGTCAAACTGCTTTTCCAGGTTGCCATTGTTAAATGTTGCAATCTGCCCATTATCAAGAACAACAATCTTGTCTGCCTTATAACCCATATCCAGGGCAATATTGGCATTGGCAATCAGCTGTCTGTATTCACCTTTGACAGGCATATAGTACTTTGGCTTCATGAGATAGACCATCATCTTGAGGTCTTCCATGGAAGCATGCATACTGAATGCTCGCTTGGAGTCCACCGCAATGACACGACCTGCTTCACGGTAGAGATCATCTTCCATCGCTGCTTCTTCCCTCTCTGTACCAGGTACGGCAGGAGAAGCGATGATCACGGTATCCGTATTGCGGAATTCAATCGCATCATCTTCCTTTGTCGCAATGCGATGAACCTTCTTGAAGATACTGTTACCAGTACCAGCAATCAGTACAATCACATTGTCCATATCATTGGAGAAGGAACTTGCCGGTACTTCAAGACCTGCCGGAATACGGTAATAGCCAAGCTTTGCCATATCCTGCATTGTTGCCCGCAGTTCTTCATCATAGATCATGACCCTGCGGTTATATTTATTGGCAAGTTCAATGACTTCAATGACACGATAGATGTTCTGGTTGAACAAAGTGATGAACATTCTGCCTTCACTGTCATCAAAATACTGTTCAATTGCGCCAGTGATACGATGATTTGGTGCAGAATGACCAGCCCTTGTCGAACCGACAGATTCACACATCAGAGCAAGTACACCAGCACTTGCAAGATCTGTTACATTCGTCACATCAAAGTTGAAGGCATCTTCTTTTGTATCATAGTCAACAATGAATTCACTGCTGTACACGACAAAGCCATCTTCGGTACGGATTGCGACCGCAAAACCATCCGCAATGGACTGGGTTGTACCAAATGTCCAGATTTCCGTATTACCGATTTTGAAACGGGAATTGCGGCGTACACGATGGATGTTGAGATCCTTTAAGCCATACTTCTTTGCCCGTCTTTCAAACAGCATTGCGGTCAATGGTGCCATATAGACAGGAAGCTTTGGCATTTCCTTCAACAGATTTGGCAGAGCTGCCATCACATCATCATGACCATGGGTGATAAAGACACCCTTGATTCTCTTTTCATTTTCTTTGAGCCATGTAAAATCAGGAATGATCATCTGTACGCCATACTGTTCTCCTTCCGGATACTTCAGTCCGCACTCCATCACAAAAATATCATTTCCATTTTCCACAACATACATGTTCTTGCCGTCTTCATCAAGACCACCAAGAGCAAAAATACGCACTTTAGCCATATTATCCTCCGAATATTCACATATGAATCTGTTCTTATTATACGCGAAGAAAACTTAATTTTAAATTGTTTCTCCATCAAGTGAGAAACTATGCACAGCTGTGATCTTTACATCCACTATCTTTCCTTCAAGTCCTGCAGGCCCTGTAAAATTCACAAGCTTGTTTTCTTCACTATATCCACTATATCTGTCAGGATTCTTTTTACTTGGTCCCTCACACAACACCTTCAATGTTTTGCCAAGATATTTCTCATTGTTGGTATGTCCCCAATAAGCTACCCTTTCATTCAGCCTGTGCAGACGGTCCTTTTTCTCAGCCATAGAGACATGGTCTTCCATCTTTGCGGCAGGTGTGCCACTGCGGGGGCTGTATATAAAGGTAAATGCAGAGTCAAACTGACAATAGTCCACAAGTTCAAGAGTCTTTTCAAAGTCTTCTTCCGTTTCATCCGGGAAGCCGACAATGATGTCAGTTGTAAAGGTAATCTCTGGCATTTCACGCTTCATATCATCATATAATGCCTTGTAAGATTCTGCTGTGTACCCTCTTGCCATACGTCTCAATACATCATCACTGCCAGACTGTACAGGCAGATGCAGAGACTTCATGATGTTTGGATATTTCTTCATGGCAAGAATAGTTGTCCTGCTATAGTCACGCGGATGGCTTGTATAGAAACGAATGCGTTCAATGCCTGTTTCCGCTACCTTTTCCAAAAGAGAAGTGAAGCCATCTTCCATACCGAGGTCCTTGCCATAGGCATTGACATTCTGTCCAAGCAGGATGACTTCTTTATGTCCACTCTTCTTCAAAGCTTCTACTTCCGCCACAATATCACTTACCCGGCGGGAACGTTCCTTGCCACGTGTATACGGGACAATGCAATATGTACAGAACTTGTTACAGCCATACATAATATCAACATATGCCTTGTAAGAATCATTGCGCTTTACAGGAAGATCCTCAATGATCTCACCTTCTGTGGAATAGACTTCCACAGTTGTTTTTTGTTCATTTGTATAAGCCAGCAGCAGCTGTGGCAGGCGATAGAGGTTATGTGTTCCAAAGATGATATCAATCTGTCGATACTTGGAAAGCACCTCTTCTACTACAGCTTCTTCCTGTGCCATACATCCACAAAGGCAGAAGATCTTCTCCGGGTGATCTTTCTTGAGATTCTTCAAAGCACCGATCTCACCAAGCACATGTTCCTCGGCTGCTCTTCTGATTGCACATGTATTGAAAATGATAATATCCGCATCTTCTGGTTTGTCACAATGCGTATAGCCCATTTCTTCCAATATACCTGCGATTGTTTCACCATCGCGCACATTTGCCTGACAGCCATATGTGCGAATGAGATACTTCTTTCCAATTCCGAACTGTTCTGCTTCTTCTGGCAGGGTAAACAGATCATGTCTTACTTCTGCCATCGTGCGCGTACGACGCGCTGCCTGTTTCTGATCAGGCATCATATTTGTATTTTTTTCCATCATATAACTCCGGGTTACTATTATACCAACAAGGAAAAGAAAAACCAGCATGAAGCTGGCCTTTCCTTCAATCGACTTCCTGTTATTTCCTCTTACTGAGAAATAGCGGATACAGGGCATGTGCCGATGCATGTGCCACAATCGATGCATGTGTTTTCATCGCACTGGGACTTTCCGTCGCCGTCAAGAGACAGAGCGGAAACCGGGCAGGCACCTGTGCATGCACCACAGCCGATGCAAAGATCCTTGTTAACTGTAACTGGCATGTTCCAAGCCTCCTTCTTCCAGATATTTTACATGAAAACCACAAATGATTAAATACATTACTTCCTGTGCTATCTTATCTCCTGTTCATCAGAACGTACGTTTTCATTTTCTTTCAACCCCTTGAGGTAATTCAACAAGGGTTCTATCTCCCGAGTTTAGAGGTTAAACAAATCTAACAGTGTTCAGATCCCCTTTATCCAAGGGGATTTTTCTTGTCAACAATTTTACTTTTTTATGTAGATATTTGTGGATATGTATGGTATAATTGTTCTGGAGGACCACCGCTTATGTACCTTTCCAAGATCAATAAAAATGGACGCCTATACCTTGCCGTCCTTGAAAGCTACCGTAACTCTGACGGTAGACAGGCCAAGAGAAGTATTATGACCATCGGCTATCTCGATCAGACCGGTCATGACCTTGCCTATTATGAACAACTTGTTGTAAAAATGAACCAGGATAAAAAGAAAGAAGCTTTCCAGACTGTCCGCATAGATATGAACGCCCCTCTCCTTTCCGGAAACAATTTACTGAATGTCGGCTATTTTGCCCTCAAATATATTTACCTTGAGCTTGGTCTTCCTGCTTTTCTTTCTGATATCCAGAAACGT
>CASEPS010000039.1 GCA_949289855.1 uncultured Erysipelotrichaceae bacterium | reverse complement strand
CAGCATAGTAAAACCGGTCATGAAGTTATCCAACCTCACGACCGGTTTTAAGTTTCAGATTCAATTCAATTTGTCAAGCCGCTTAATTTACCGGCATTGAGATTATACTGACGCCGTTTTTTTGATGTGTTAGTCCTCAGATGGATCAATGCTGGAAACAAAGTATTCAATAGCAACACTTGTACCTCTTAGTGAAGAAGGTTTCTGTGCTGTACCAGAGAGAACTGTATTATCAGAAATTCTCACGATATTGACTTGTCCTGCCCTTGAAGCATCGGTAGTTTGTGTTCTTCTTGCGATCGTAACACCATATTCTGCAAGGAAAGCTTCAATTTCAGACTGAGTACCTGAAGATGGAATATTGATCTTTGCTTCCGGTGTTCTGAATACTGTGCAGGATTCTGAGCTGCTTCTTCCACCAAGATCTTCATGTTCATACGCATAATAGCCGCATACGGTGGTTTCTGTATCAGGAGCAAGTCCACTGATATCCTGGTCATAGGATTCTGAAGTACTTGTGATATTGATATCGGACTGACCTGCCTGGGATATGCGAGCCTTATAGACAATCGGTCCATATACCCATGAGTAATCGAACATCACATTACCGGTAGCACCCTGGATGACCTGGTTGCCAACCTTTAGTGAGATATCTTTCTTGTTTTCAGCGACTTTGAGTTTGGACTCATCCGGATACTTTGTCCAGTTGATCGTAACTGTATTTGTATCTTCATTAGCACGTGCTGTTACTGCACCTTCGGAAATATCTGCTACAGTTTCAGCACCTTCTGGATTACCAAGCTTTGCATATTCACTCTTGATCATACCTTTTGTGACATATTGCTGGTCCATACCTTCAATAGGTGTGACATATGGATAGACACCTTTGATATGAGTGATATCAGAAATACCATCTGGTCTTGCAAGGTCTGCAGGCTGGGAGTCACCAGTAATCTGGTCAAGCATCAGTCCGCAGATGACACCTGGTATATTAAGGGAATCCCAGCTGTCAGAGAACCATGACTGTACTGCCGCATCTGCTTTATCAAAGCCATTCCAGACGGAGATGGTATATTGCGTTGTGGAGACGACCATCCACTTGTCTTTTCTTGCGCCAAGAGGAATGCCATATTGCAGACCAGCATCGCCCCAGTCGGATGTACCGGACTTGGCAAATGTCTGATAGCTTCTCTGCAGGTTGTTTGCGTAGTTGTATTCAGGGGATACAGGGACTCTGCTCATCATGTAAGCAGCAAGATATGCTGCTTGTGGTGAAAGTACCTGTACTGGCTGATAGTCTGGCTGTTCGGATACAGTGATCGGATCCTGTGTACCAGAGCGGAAAGTGATGTTTGTAATGCAATGTGGTTTGATATACTGACCTTCATTCATCAGCATACTGTGGGCACCGGCAATTTCTTCCGGGCTTGCGGTGAACTGGTTACCACCAATTGTCCAGCTGATATCGAAGATATCTGGTGAATATTGGGAGAAACCGAGTTTGGATACATAATCGGTTACGGCATTGATGCCCAGTTCATTGATTTCTTCCTGGAAAGCGATGATTGCTGGTGTATTCAGCGATATCTGAATAGCGTATTCCAGGGTAACGTCGCCTCTATAAACACCATCGAAGTTGTTATAGACATGGGTTGCATCACCAACTGGTCTGTCCGTGACGACATGGCTTGTTGCCCAGCCAAGGTATTCAAAGGCAAGGGCATAGGACATGAACGGTTTGACACAGGAACCAGGAGAGTGATAGGTGCTTGTGGCATGGTTCAACAGCTGAGCACCACCTGCGGAATAGTTTCGTCCACCACCGATGGCGACGACTTCGCCAGTCTGGTTGTTCATAGTAACAAAACCAACTTCTACCTGATCAGCAGGATATTGTACAGAGGATACCTTTCCGGCACAGATATCAGCGGACAGCTGCTGGGCAGCAGGGTCCATAGCTGTCTGAATATCCATGGCGACAGTGAGTGGGTCCTGGTTGGTAATCTGCTGTGCTTCAAGAAGTACGGCATCGATATATGCCTGGTTAGGATCGACAGCTTCTTCAGCATCGTTGCTGTGGTCATAGAGCAGATCTTCTACATTGACAGCTCTTGCCAGGTAATATTCATCTTCGTTGATATAACCGTGACGCAGCATCATGTCGAGTACCTGGTTGCGTCTTTCTGTGGAGTAGTCAAGGAAGTTATATGGGTCGTAGTAATACGGGGAGTTGATAATTCCCGAGAGCAGTGCACATTCGGAAAGGTTGAGTTGTGACACCCGCTTGTTGAAGTAGAACTCAGAGGCTTTTTCAACACCACGGATATTACCCTGACCACCAAAGTTCATCTTGTTCAGATATAATTCGAAGATTTCCTGCTTGCTTGCCTGTTTTTCCAGTTCCATGGCAAGAGCGATCTGTTGTACTTTGTATTCGATATCGCGTGACCTTGTCACTTCACCATCATCGGTGAAGAAGTAGGTGAGCTTGACCAGCTGCATGGTAAATGTTGAACCACCCTGGTCAACCGAACCACTTCTCAGGTTTGCCAGTGCAGCTGCCGCAAAACGGGAGATATCAAAGCCGTTGTGCGTAAAGTAACGGGAGTCTTCGATGGACAAGAAGGCATCGATCAGAGCTTCTGGAATTTCATCATAGGAGATGTTTTCACGTAACTGTTCACCGACGTCAGAAATCTGGTTGCCATCTTTATCAAAGATGCGGGTTGATTCCTGGGAATAGAGTTCTTCCACATTCAGGGTTGGTGAATCTTTAAGCATACTGTTGATCGTCAACAGACCAGCTGCACCAACGACCAGTTCCAAGCCTACGGCTACCGCAAGCAGAGCGGTAAAGAATGAGAAAATATCCAGTTTCTTTTTGCGGATATTCATGTTTTTGTATTTCTTAGGTCTTTTTATACGGGACATATGTTTTCTCCTTTACATTAAAAATAGAGCTGGTCGACAACTTTCAGATAATCGACAGGTTTTGTATACGAGGAAGGGATGAGTATCCCATTTTCTTTGAACCAGTCATAGGGAATGGAAGAACGCTCTGTTGATCTGACAAAGCGTACCATCTTGTCAGCTGGCACATAGTAGGTCTCACTTCGTTTGATGAAGCGGACAATGACAAAGGCAATTCCACCATGGCGGACAATGGCATCCAGATGTCTGATCTGATGTTCATGGATGGATTTTAAGGGGAAGGCAGTCACTATCATGTTGTCCTTTGCCTCAAAATCGATATATCTGCCACGGTATATGCCGTTATAGTCAGTTGTGCTGGGAAGTTTGAAATATGCCTCCGTGATTTTGGCGGCACTGCGGCGGGGATAGTCTACATGGACTATCGTTACCGGTGTTGGTTTTTTATGAATGACGGCAATGTCACTGTTGAGGTAGAACTTGTTGGTGATGTTTATTTCTTTCTCCAGTTCCATGCCTCGTCCACCGGCACTGATTTTGCCTGTCTTTTGTTCAACTGTCGGACAGGTTTTTCTTCCGTTTGGATAATTAATCATTTTTTCTGATCACCAGAATCCATTATACAATTCTTCACATAATTAAGGAAGTTTTATTGATTTTTATATTGGTCAATGCGATAATTCTAGAACAGGGGGCAACAGAAATGGCAGATAAGTTTAATCTTGATCCGGTAGCGATTGTTGAAAAGAAATTTGGCATTGACTTCAAAGGCTATGATCCAACTGAAGTAGATCATATGCTGGATCTTGTGATTGAAGATTATCAGACCTACCAGGATCTTGTGGATACCCTGCGGAAAAAAGCAGATGACCTTGAAAAGACCAATGCACTTCTCAGGGCCAAGCTGATTGAACTGGAAGGGAGGGAAAGAGCCAAGAGTGAAGATGGTGATCCAATGGCACAAGGTGCCAGCAACATCGACATTCTCAAGCGGCTGACCCGCCTTGAAAACCAGGTCTTCAACAGTAAAGAAAACAAGCATTGATGTATATGCATTTGAGGCAGTCGCTGGCATTTGCCAGAGGAAAGTCCATGCTCGCACGTTCTGCGATGAACGTAGTGTTTGTGCTGGTCCAATCAATAAGGCCAGGCATCCGCAAGGGTGACGGCGGTACTGAAACCTAAAGAGAAATCCATGGTGGAAGGCCCTAAGGTGTCACAGTGACGAAGCTGCTTTGGAAACATGGCAGGTGGAACGCGATAAACCCCGCAAGCGAGAAACCCAAAATCAGGTAGGGGAACCGTCTGAAGTGAAATGAAACGGATGATGGCTGCAATTGCAGAGATAAATGGCTGCCACACCGCAAGGTGGACAGAACATGGCTTACCAAGTGTGTATATGATGGGAGATGACAACATCTCCCTTTGTTATATTGTCTTATGTAAGAATTTACATTCTTTGAAAATATTGACAATAATTTTCTTGAAAATTACAATGTAAGCACAAAGCTGAGATGGGAAAAAGTAATATACTGTATATCTGTAGAGAGCTTTCGTCTGGTGAAAGAAAGCGTGCGCGGTATGATGAAAACACATCCCGGAGCTGTTCCTTCGAACATGATGAGTAGGAGGAAACGGAGTGCCCGTTACGCATGCGGAGTATGGTAATACTTCCTGAGGCCATCGTCGTGAGGCGGTGGTGAAATTGGGTGGAACAACGTTGATGACGTCCCTTGGCGGGGGCGTCTTTTTGTTTAAGAAAGGGGAAAACGATGAAAAATATCCGTGTACCTTCAGGACTGCGTGATTTTGCAGGTGGAGAAGAACTGGCAAGGCAGTCCGTTGTCAATCAATTGCAGACGCTTTTTGCAAAGTATGGATATCGAAGAATCAGCACACCTGCTATCGAGTACTACAGCACATACCAGCTTGGGTACCAGGATGCGGAAGATGAAGTGTTTTATAAATTCTTTGATGGAGATGGCCGTATTCTCACCCTGCGTTCGGATATGACCATTCCGATTGCCCGTTATGCTTCTGCACTCTCTGCCAGTGAGGCGCCATACCGGTTTACCTATGGGGAAGATGTCTATAAGGTAAATGCATCTTTTGCAGGAAGGCGCAATGAAGTGACGGACTGTGGTATTGAACGGATCGGTGGTGAGGATGGTGACATTGAAGTGCTATGGCTTGCGGCAAAGGCGATGGAGATGATCGGTGGAGATAACTATGTCCTTGAAATAGGCAGTGCACCACTGTTTCAAAAAGCTGCCGAAGCTGCCGGACTGCAGACAGAACAAAAGAAAGTGCTGGCAGATCTGACCGATCGTAAGTCGATGGTAGACCTCAATGCTTTTCTGGAAGGAAATGTCAAAGATCATCAGCTGCGTACCTTTTTTGCAAATCTGCCGCTTTTGAATGGTGGCGCAGATGTGCTGCATGATATTGCAAAACTCACGGATCTGAAAATGATTGCTGAGGAATGTGAAGTGCTGATGGCGTTGTATGAAGGTCTTGAAAAACTTGGTGTCAGTGACTGCATCACCTTTGATCCGGGTAAAATTCCACATCTCAATTACTATACTGGCATTATCTTTGAAGGCTACCGGCAGGGCGCTGGTCATTGTGTGTTGTCCGGTGGCCGCTATGATGAACTGCTTGGCCGTTTTGGCAATCCGATGGGCGCCATCGGGTTTGGCGTCAAGATTGATTACCTTCCTTTACAAAAGGAAAAAGAGAAGACTGGCACCATCCTTTATCCAAAAGGAATGGAAGCAGAGGCGTTGAAACTTGCGGAGAAGGAAGAAGGTTCGTTTGCACTGCGCTGTGTTGAGGTGACAGAAATAGAGGTGATACGATGACGGTTTCGATTGCGCTCACAAAGGGCAGGCTTGAGAAAAATACCGTGGAATTACTGTCATCCTGCCAGTATGGAATAGAACAACTTACGCATAAAGGCAGGGAACTCATCTTTCACGACACAAAGAAAGATATCCGCTATTTTCTTGTCAAAGCACATGATTGTCTGACATACGTGAACCATGGTGTAGCGGATATCGGGATTGTTGGCAAAGATACCATCATGGAATATGGTGGCAGTTTCTATGAAATGCTGGATCTCAATTGTGGCATCTGCCGGTTTGTGCTGGCTGGCATAAAAGATCATAACCCGTTACAGATGACAGGCCATATCCGCATTGGCTCAAAGTACCCGAATGTAACAAAAGCCTATTTCGCGTCACTTGGCAAAGATGTGGAAATCATACGGATAGAGGGTTCGGTAGAACTTTCTCCACTGGTGGGGCTTACGGATGGCATCGTGGATATCATGGAAACCGGAACGACACTGAAAGAAAATGGCCTGGTTGTCTATGATGAAGTAGCACCGGTATCCGCAAGAGTGATTGTCAATCCGGCATCCTATAAATTGAAAAACAAAGAGGTCAGGGCAGTGCTGCATGACCTTGAAAAGGCGGTGAATAAATCATGTTAAGGGAAATCAGAAAAACAGAGACAAAACAATTGCGGGCATATCTTGACAGCCGCAACACAGATATCAGCAGTGATGTGCTGTTGAAGGTAAATGAGATTATCCGTGATGTAAAGGAAAACGGTGATGATGCCCTGAGAAGATATACGAAGGACTTTGATGGGGTAGAGCTGTCTTCATTCCGGGTATCGCAAAAGGATATTGATAACGCCGCATCACAATGCAAAAAAGAATTTGTCACAGCGATGGAAAAGGCTGCGCATAACATCATTGCTTTTCATGAGAGACAGAAGATGAACAGCTATCTTATGGAGAAAAAAGATGGCGTATATATGGGGGAAAGGGTCATTCCCCTTGCGGTTGTTGGCATTTATGTGCCTGGTGGACGTGCCCAGTACCCTTCTTCCGTACTCATGAATGCATTGCCGGCAAAAATAGCAGGGGTTGATCGCATTGTCATGGTAACACCTCCGGCAAAGGATGGAACGATCCGCCCGGAAATTGCCCTTGCCGCAAAACTTGCTGGGGTAGATGAAATCTATACGGTTGGTGGGGCACAGGCTATTGCGGCACTTGCCTTTGGGACACAGTCCATTCCAAAGGTGGATAAGATTACCGGACCGGGCAATATTTATGTTGCGGCTGCCAAGAAACTTGTCTATGGCATATGCGACATTGACATGATTGCCGGACCGAGTGAAATTCTTGTGATTGCGGATGAAGGCGCAAATCCTTCATATGTTGCGGCAGATCTGCTTTCCCAGGCAGAACATGACCCTATGGCATCTGCGATTTTTCTGACCGTTGACCGCAGTCTTTTGGATGCCGTAAACATTGAACTGGACAAACAGCTTGCAAAGCTTCCGAAACAGGAAATTGCGTCCGCTTCGATCAGGGATTATGGAACTGCCATCGTCTGCGATACCGTGGAAGAATGTATTGATTTTGCCAATGCGATTGCGCCAGAGCACCTTGAACTGATGGTTCGTGAACCGATGGCGAAACTCAATCGCGTACGCAATGCAGGTTCCGTATTCCTTGGCTACTACACTTGTGAATCTGTCGGTGATTATTTTGGGGGAACAAATCATGTACTACCAACCGGTGGTACAGCGCGCTTTTCCAGTGCACTTGGTGTAGATGCTTTTCTCAAGCGTTCCTGCTATCTGCATTATAGTGAAACTGCTCTGCAAAACGATGGGGAACACATCATGGTACTGGCAGAGGAAGAAGATCTTGCAGGGCATGCACAGGCTGTCAGGGTGAGGATGAAATGAGTGATATGGTGAAATATGAAACAAGAACGGTTGGCAGAATCATGTTAAATGCCAACGAGCTGCCGTGTAACCTTTCCAAAACGATATTGCAGGAAATCAAAGAATCTCTGGATACTATTGCATTCAACCGATATCCGGATGAAAAGGAAACTGAACTTCTACAGACGTATGGAAACCTGATTGGTATGGATTCCAGTTATCTTCTTGCCGGTAATGGAAGTGATCAGATGCTTGGGTATCTCATCGGTTCATTTCTTGGTTACGGTAAAACGCTATTTACAAATGATCCGGATTTTTCGATGTATGACTACTATGCCGCAAGCTATGAGACAACGGTGAAAAAATACAAAAGCGAAGCCTGGAATGTGGACGAATTCATTGCCCTTTCAAAGCAGGAAAAAGCAGATATGATCCTGTTTTCCAATCCCCATAATCCTACGGGGAGATGTCTTTCTATCAGGGAGATAGAAAAAATCGTCCGTTCATTTGATGTGCCAGTTGTTGTGGATGAGGCATATATCGAATTTGCGGATGAAGTATCTGCTATTACTCTGGTTGACAGGTATAACAATCTCTTTGTTACCCGTACCCTTTCCAAGGCGTATGGACTTGCCGGATTGCGGGTGGGGTTTCTCATTGGTAATCCTGTTTTGATGAAAGATCTGAAAGAGAACTTTGTGCCATATGCGTTGAATACACTGAGCATGCACATCGCCTGCATTGTTTTGGAGCATGCAGATGAATATAAAGAACACATTGAAAAGATCAAGGTGGAAAGAGAGCGTGTACACAGGGCGCTTGAGAAGGTGAAAGGTATAAATGTTATGTCTTCACAGACGAATTTTCTCTATTGTAAGACAGCTGATAAAGAAAGATTGTTAAAGATGTTTGCAGAAAGAGGCATTGTATTGCGGAATTATAAAGATGATGCTTCTTTTCGCATCACCATCGGTTCAAGAGAAGAAAATGATGAGGTAATTGCGGTGCTTGAGGAGGTTATGCAATGAGAGAAGCAGAAGTAAAGCGTAAGACAAATGAAACAGATATCAGCTGTCAGGTTGTGCTTGACAGCACAGAGCCTTGCGTAATAGACACAGGTATTGGTTTTTTCAACCATATGCTCGAATTGATGGCAAAGCACGGCAGGATGTGTCTGAAACTAAAGGCAGAAGGGGACATTCTGGTAGATGATCATCACACGATTGAGGATTGCGGTATTGTGCTTGGCAAAGTGTTTGACAAACTGCTTGGCGATAAGGAGAATATCGCCCGGTATGGAACATTCTTCTGTCCGATGGATGAAGCGCTGGCAATGGTTTCTATTGATATCTCAGGCAGACCATATCTAGTCTATGATGCAGATATCAGCCGGGAAAAGGTTGGTGATATGGCGGTGGAAATGGCAAAGGAATTCTTCTATGCCTTCGCTGTACATGCTGGTATGACAATCCATATCAGACTGCTCTATGGAAGTAATGCCCACCATTGTCTTGAAGCGATATTCAAAGCGTTTGGACATGCCCTGAAACAGGCGGTGAAAGAAAGTGAAGAAGGGATACTTTCCACAAAGGGGGTGCTGTGATGATCGGTATTATCGATTATGGCATGGGCAATCTGAGATCTCTTGAAAATGCCCTGGATAGGTTATGTGCACCATATGTCATCAGTGATGATACAGCAGTCCTGAAAGATTGTGACAGGCTGATTCTGCCAGGTGTTGGCGCCTTTGCGGATGGCATGAAGAACATGAAGGAAAAAGGACTTTCCCAATTTGTGATCCATGAGGCATGTAATGCGCATAAACCATTGCTAGGCATATGTCTGGGGATGCAGATGCTGTATGAAGAAAGTGAAGAAAATGGCAGAAATGCGGGATTATGCTTATTGCAAGGCACAGTGAAGCGCATGCAGGGCGATGTGCGTATACCCTGCATCGGATGGAATCTGCTGGAAAAACAACAGGATCATCCTGTCTACAAACGACTGTCCACTCGGCCATTTGTGTACTATGTACATAGTTATTGTGCAACCAATTGCAGAGAGGAAGAAGTCTATGGCATATCCCGCTATGGTCAAAACATTGTGCCTGGACTTGTTGGAAAAGGAAATGTACTTGGCTGTCAGTTTCATCCGGAGAAAAGTTCCCGTGATGGACAGGCAATTCTCAACTATTTTCTGGAGGTGGTGTAATGATTATTTTACCGGCAATTGATATTTTAAACGGACGTCCGGTACGCCTGTACCAGGGGAATTATGAAAAGGTATTACATGTCGCAGATGATGTATGCAAAACAGCAATGCAATTTGCTAAGGCTGGCGCAAAATGGCTGCACATGGTTGACCTGGATGGGGCAAAATGCGGTAAGCGCATCAATGGCGATGTGATTGTCGAAACGGCAGAAAAGACTGGTTTGTTTATTGAAGTGGGTGGCGGTATACGGACCATGGAGGATGTACAGTTTTATCTTGCGCATGGTGTGCAAAGAGTCATTCTTGGTACGGCCGCTGTGGAAGATGAAAAGTTTTTAAAAGACGCATTGGCACGCTATGGGGAAAGAATTGCGGTCGGTATTGATGCCTTTGATGGAGTAGTCAAAACAGCAGGATGGCTGCATGATACAGGACTGGATGCATTTACATTTGCCATGAAGATGCGTGAACTTGGTGTAAAGACGATTATTGCGACCGATATTACCAAAGATGGAACGATGCGTGGTCCGACATTTGCGATGTATGAACAACTGATGAAAATCAAAGGTCTTCATGTGATTGCCAGCGGTGGTATAACGAGTCTTTCTGATGTGAAGCGTCTTCGTGATATGGATGTGTATGGTGCAATTATTGGAAGATCTCTCTATGATGGGGGCATTTCTTTGCGTGATGCACTGGAGGTAACACGATGATTACAAAACGGATCATTCCCTGCCTTGATGTAAAAGATGGTAAAACGGTCAAAGGCGTGCATTTCAAATCTTTGCAGGAAGTTGGCGACCCGGTAGAAATGGCAAGGCTGTATGACGGGCAGGGCGCGGATGAACTTGTGTTTCTGGATATTTCTGCCACCATTGAAGGCCGCAGAACAATGACAAAAGTTGTTGAAGATGTCGCCCGTGCAATTTCGATTCCATTTACGACAGGTGGTGGTATTTCCAGTATGGATGATATCCAGCGGTTATTGAGGGCAGGAGCAGACAAGGTTTCCCTGAACTCAGCTGCGGTAAGACATCCGGACCTTCTGCATGAAGGGGCCATGTATTTTGGCAGCCAGTGCATTGTCCTTGCCTTAGATGCACAGCAGTGTGGTGAAAACAAGTGGACGGTAGTCATCGATGGAGGAAGGACCGATACGGGTCTTGATGCAATCGCATGGGCAAAAGAAGCAGTTGCACGCGGTGCGGGAGAAATCCTGTTGACCTCCATGGACAAAGATGGCACAAAAGATGGCTTTGATCTTGCTCTGACAAAAGCGGTTCATGATGCTGTGCAAGTACCTGTTATTGCAAGTGGAGGATGCGGAAAGAAGGAAGATTTCCTTGAACTGTTTGCGTGTGATGCGGCAGATGCTGCTCTTGCGGCAAGTCTTTTCCACTATGGTGAAATGACTGTACAGCAGGTGAAGGCATATCTTGCGGAAAATGGAATTGAGGTGCGGTTATGATAGCGGTTGATTTCAAAAAGGGAAATGGACTTGTGCCATGTGTTGTACAGGAAGAAGATGGTACAGTTCTCATGCTTGCCTATATGAATGCAGAAAGCCTTGCCAGAACATTGGAAACCGGGCTTGCGACATATTACAGCCGCAGCAGACAGTGCTTATGGACAAAGGGTGAAACAAGCGGGCATTACCAGCATGTAAAAAAGATCTATATTGATTGTGATGAAGATACGCTTTTGCTGATAGTCAGACAGGAAGGTGTTGCCTGTCATACAGGTCATCGCAGCTGTTTTTATCGCACATTGGATGAGGAAAAATGATGAATAACGCATTATCAGAAATGTATGAAACAATCCTGCAGCGTAAGACGCACAGGGAAGAAGGCAGCTACACAAGTTATCTCTTTGATAAAGGCAAGGAGAAAATATTGAAGAAGGTTGGCGAAGAGAGCACGGAAGTTGTCATAGCTGCAATGGCAGATGATCATGATGGTCTTGTGGAAGAGCTCAATGATCTTGTGTACCACCTGCTTGTGCTCATGGTTGAGGCTGGTGTTACACCAGAAGAATTTATGGCTGTTGCTGAAAAAAGGGCAGAGAAAACACATAATCTCAAACCGGAGAGAAAACCGATAGATACTCTTTGAAACAGGCATCCACATGTCTCTATGCGGATGCCTTTTTTCAATACGCCATAATCGCAATATTCCGGTTTGTTTATGCTATAATACTGCGGACAGGGGAGGAAGTTATGAATTTACCCAATAAACTGACAATGTTGCGGATTGTGATGATTCCGCTGATTATTCTTGTCTATTTGTTTCCTTATAGTGCTTTTGGCATCAATGTGCCAGAGTTTCACATTGGTACGGTAGATATATCTCTGATTAACATCATTGTGCTTGTATTGTATGTGGCAGCTGCTGTGACAGATGCAATTGATGGTCACATTGCCCGCAGCCGGCACATGATTACCACATTTGGCAAGTTTGCAGACCCGATTGCGGACAAGCTGTTAACAACATCTATGTTCCTGCTGTTTGTTTCAAGAGGACTGATTCCGATTGTGCCGGTCATCATCATGGTCGCAAGAGATACCATCGTGGATGGCTGCCGTATGGCTGCCGCTGGCAATGGCAAAGTAGTCGCTGCAGGTATGGCTGGCAAGATGAAGACGGTGCTGCAGATGGTGACAGTTGCTCTTGTACTGCTGAACAATCTGCCATTTGAAATGCTTGGCCTTCCGGTCAGTGAAATCATGTTGTGGTTTGCGGCACTTGTGTCTGTTGTCTCTGGTGTGCAGTATTTCAATGGCACAAAAGACGATATTATGGAAACAATCTGAAGAAAACCTGTTTTTCTTGAATATTATATGTAAAGGAGATAAACAGTATGCCTAAAAAAGAAGAAAACCATGATATTTCCGCTGAACGGAAAGATCAGCTGCTCAATGAAGCACTCAAAGCAATTGAAAAGGAATATGGCAAAGGTTCCATCATGAGACTTGGCGACCGTGCCAATGTTTCTGTAGATGCCATCTCTTCCGGTTCTATTGCATTGGATGCAGCACTTGGTATTGGTGGTTATCCAAAAGGAAGAATCATCGAAATCTATGGACCGGAATCTTCCGGTAAGACAACCCTTGCCCTGCATGCCATTGCGGAATGTCAGAAGGCAGGTGGAAGATGTGCATTCATCGATGCCGAAAATGCCATTGACCCGCAATATGCCAAAGCTCTTGGTGTAGATATTGATGAACTCATCCTTTCCCAGCCAGACTCTGGTGAACAAGCACTTGAAATCTGTGAAGTGCTCGTCAAGTCTGGTGCGATTGACCTTGTGGTCATCGACTCTGTAGCAGCCCTTGTACCACAGGCAGAACTCGATGGAGAAATGGGGGATGCTTCTGTTGGTCTGCAGGCAAGACTCATGTCCAAGGCAATGCGCAAGCTTGCTGGGGCAATGAACCATTCCGGCACAACTGCCATCTTTATCAACCAGCTGCGTGAAAAGGTTGGTATCATGTTCGGTAATCCTGAAACTACTCCTGGTGGCAGAGCCCTCAAGTTCTATTCCTCGGTGCGTCTTGATGTGAGAAAAGGTGAAGCACTCAAAAATGGCGCTGATGTCTATGGTAATGTCACCAAGATCAAGGTTGTCAAAAACAAGGTAGCACCTCCATTCAGAACAGCTACGGTCAATATGATCTATGGTCAGGGTATCTCCCATGTGGATGAAGTGCTGAACATAGCAGTGGAAAATGACATTATCAATAAGGCCGGTGCATGGTTCTCCTACAATGGAGACAAGATCGGTCAGGGTCTTTCCGCAGCCCGCAACTACCTGCTTGACCATCCGGAAGTGATGAATGAAGTGGAAGAAAAGATTCATGCCTTGCTTTTCCCACAGGAAAGCAATACGCAGGAAGAAACAAATTCTGTTGAAGCCTGATGTGCATGAATGTACCCTGTATGTGCCGCATACAGGGTTTTTTGATGCAAACACAGGTACAATGCATATAGATGGGGGAATTGAAAATGATACTCGTATTTCTTGAAAAAGGTGACTTCCACAACAAGCTGGTAATTGAAGACCAGGAACTTTTCCAATCACGCATTATTGAGAACACATTTTGTGGTATTGATCTCAATGGAAATGATGCTGAGGAAAAATTGAAGAAGTTTTTCATGGAAAACAAAGTCACTTCACTGCATGATTTTGAAGAAGGATATGTTCTTGATTTTTATATGGCGGATGATGATGTGGTATTCATCTATGATGAGCAGAAATTAAAGCGGGAAAACAGTGAGAAAACATATGAGCTCTATTGCAGTATTGGTTTGTTTGATGATCTTTCTCAGATTGAAACCGGATGTTGTGGAAGAGATGAGGATGAAAGTGAACTGCTTGCATCATTCAAAACAGAGGAAGAAGCAATAGAAGCATTGAAGAAACATCCATCAACGGTCGAAAGAAGGGATGGACAGTATGAGGTTAAGGAGTATTTTGTTTCTGTTGTCATCTATGATGAGTATGGTGATCCGGACTTTATCACAGATCAGATTGAACAGGAGCTGGATTTCTGATGAAACCAGCTTTTTTTCGTTTTGTTTACACTGCATGCGCTTTCATTCTTTGTATTGTGAAAAACTGCTGAAAATTGTATAATTAAACGCGAGGTTACACTCAACAATCAATCAATAGAAAATGGAGGGATAAGATTATGGAGTATATAATACCTGCCATTTTCGCTGGTATCATCTGCGGTATTATCATCATGATAATCGCTGGAAAAATCGGAGTCAGTAATGCCAGACAACAGTCTCAGGAAATTCTTGAGGAAGCTAAATCAAAGGCGGATACAACTGTTAAGCAGGCACTGTTAGACGGTAAGCAGCAGGTTTATGAGATGAAGCTGGAAGCTGAAAAGCAGCTGAAGGAACAGCAGGATAAGATTCTTCAGACGGAAAACAAACTGCTTCGTAGAGAAGACAGTCTGAATTTCAGAGAAGAGGGTCTTGCTGCAAAAGAAAAGAAACTCAATGATAAAAACAGATCAGTTGATGCAAAACTGGCAAATATCAGCAAAATGGAAGAAGAACTGCAGGAGAAGATCGATGACCAGATGAAGGTTCTCGAACAGGTCTCCCAGATGAGTCAGGAAGATGCACACCGTGAACTCATGGATAAGGTTGCCAAGCAGAGCGAAAAGGAAATTGCGCAATATATGCATGAGCAGCAGGAAGAAGCAGAAAACAACGCTGCTGCAAATGCCCGCAATATTATAGCGACAGCTATTCACCGCTATTCCCAGGAAGAAGTTATTGAACGCACAGTTTCTACAGTAACGCTTCCAAGTGAAGAGATGAAGGGCCGTATCATCGGTCGTGAAGGCCGTAATATCAAGGCCATTGAACAGGCAACTGGTGTTGATCTCATTATTGATGACACACCGGATATTATCACTGTTTCCTGCTTTGACCCAATCAGACGTGAAGTCGCAAGGCTGTCATTGGAAACACTGATGAAAGATGGCCGTATTCAGCCAGGCCGTATTGAAGAAGTTGTCGAAAAGACAAGAAGAGACCTTGAAGAGACAATTCTCAAGG
The DNA here is from genome assembly GCA_949289855.1 of uncultured Erysipelotrichaceae bacterium. GTDB lineage: Bacteria > Bacillota_I > Bacilli_A > Erysipelotrichales > Erysipelotrichaceae > Bulleidia. The sequence continues at coordinate 2,854 of CASEPS010000039.1, read as the reverse complement.
TTGGTAATGAAACAGTCTTCCGTCTTTCAATCGGCAGAATGAACAAAGAACTGATCAAACTGATCGGACGTCTCCGCTATCGTTACAGTTATGGTCAGAATGCGCTTCAGCATTCCATTGAGGTTGCCCAGTTTGCTGGTCTTATGGCTGCAGAACTTGGTCTCAACCAGGCTCTTGCCAAGCGTGCAGGTCTTCTTCACGACATTGGTAAGGCAGTAGACTTCGAGCAGGAGGGAAGTCATGTGGAACTTGGCGCAAAGTTTGCCAAAAAATATGGTGAAAACAACATCGTTGTCAATTCCATTGAAAGCCATCATGGTGACACAGAACCACAGGACATCATTGCAATTCTTGTGGCAGCTGCTGATACACTTTCTGCAGCACGTCCTGGTGCCCGCTATGAGTCCATGGAAGGTTATATCAACCGTCTGGAAAATCTTGAAAAGATCGCTTCTGGATTTGAAGGTGTTGAACGTGCCTTTGCCATTCAGGCAGGCCGTGAGGTCAGAGTCATGGTACAGCCTGACAAGGTGGATGACATCCGTATGGTAAAGATTGCCCATGACATCCGTGAAAAGATTGAAAATGAACTGACATACCCTGGACAGATCAAAGTAACCCTCATTCGTGAGGTTCGTGTACAGGAACTTGCCAAGTAATCATGAAAGCTTCCATCAGGAAGCTTTTTTGTTGCATTTGCACATATAGATGGTTGCCCTTCATCAGCTTGTTTTGTAATATTAATGTAAGTTTTGACAAACTAGGTCATATTTATATATGACCGGAAGGGTTTTAGGTTTTCTAATGAATATCCTGTTTTTAGGAGATGTGGTTGCCCGCAGTGGACGTGAGGCAGTCATGAAGCAGTTGAAGACACTGCAGAACACATATGACATTGATTTTACTATTATCAATGGAGAAAATGCGGCCCATGGCAAAGGGATTACAAAGCCGATCTATGATGGATTGATGTCTAGTGGTGCAGATATCATCACCCTTGGCAACCATGCCTTCACAAGACGAGACATCATCCCAAAGATGAGTGAATGTCCTTATCTTTTACGGCCTGCCAATATGGATCCATTAAACTGTGGCAGGGCATGGGCAGTGCGCAATCGCAATGGCAAACGCATTGCGGTGATGAACCTCCTTGGTGAAGTTTTCATGCGCGATACAACAGGTGATCCGTTTCTTGCGGCAGACAGAATGCTTTCCATGATTGATGCGGACATCATCATTGTGGACTTTCATGCCGAAGCTACTTCCGAAAAGATGATCTTTTTTGAATGCTTCAAAGAAGATGTGACAGCTGTTATCGGTACCCATACACATGTGCAGACCGCGGATGAAAAGGTAGAAGATGGTTGTGCCTTTATCAGTGATGCCGGAATGTGTGGACCATATGATTCTATCCTTGGCAGAGACAAACAGGAAATCATTGCCCATACAACCGCTGGTATTGCGACCCATTACATACCTGCCCAGGGTCCATCTGTCATTATGGGATGTGTGATTACTGTTGATGAAGAAACGAACAGAGCTGTTTCGATAGAGAGAATACAGATACGTCCATGAACTGTTATATGGGAAGATTTGCAGTCTGAGAGGGGGACAACTATGGATCTGTTTAAGAAGTATCTCAAAGAAATGATCAAAGATAATTATGCAAAGGGCAATAGGTTTGTGCCGGTTGAAATGTTAAAGCCAATAGTTTTGAAGAACGCATTAAGTACATTTGCAAAAGGTTGTTCATATGAAAAAGTCATTGCATTGTGTGATCTGGCACGTTTCAGACATGGTACTGCTGGGTTTCTTTTAACAGAAGACAAAATGTTTTATCGGGAACTTTATTCTCCGGAAGAATGTGATGAGATAATCGACATCAGGAATATAGAGAAATATATTGCTGTGACTGGTTTTTGGTTTGAACATAATCTTCCAGTGAATTTAGATGAATTAGAAGAAGAGGAAGAAAATATAACAGAAGATTATACAGCTTTCATTTTGCAATATGAAAATGGGAATCAGGTTCTTTTGCAGTTTAAAGACAATTATGATGATATCAGAAATACACTTGATGCAATTGTTATTGCCAAAAGAATGGCAAAGGCAAAACGGAAGGGAATTATCACTGCTGGTGATAAGGCGTATGAGAATAACGAGTATGCGGAAGCTTTTCGTTATTATACCAGAGCATATGATGTAGAAATTGCCAAAGGTGCTCGTATGATTGGCTATATGTATGATCATGGTCTTGGGATAAAAAGAAATGATAAACAGGCTTTGGAATGGTATCTCAAAGCAGCAGAGATGGGTGATGCGGATGCACAGATGATGTGTGCTGTTTGTTACCAGCTTGGCTATGGCGGAAAAGTCAATCTGGAAAAAAGCTATCGCTGGATGAGCAGGGCCGCAGATAACGGAAATGTAAATGCGATGAAGCAATGCGGCAAAATGTGTGCTTCCGGTACCGGCACGGAAAAGGATGAATCAGAAGAATATTTTTGGTATGAGATGGCTGCCGATGCAAATGATGCTGAAGCACAATATATGCTTGGCAGAGCATATGAAGAAGGAAAGTATAATGGGAAAGATGAGGTTGAAGCACTTATCTGGTATAAGCAGGCTGCTAAACAAAACCATACTCTGGCCCTTGCGAAATGCGCTGCGCTATATGCCCGAAGCAATAAAATACCAAACGATTTCAATAAGGCTATTGACTATGCAGAAAAGGCATATCAGAACGGTTTCCATCAGATAGAACCCTTGTTGAATTACCTCAAGGGGTTGAAAGAAAATGAAAACGTACGTTCTGATGAACAGGAGATAAGATAGCACAGGAAGTAATGTATTT
>CASEPS010000038.1 GCA_949289855.1 uncultured Erysipelotrichaceae bacterium | reverse complement strand
CACCTTACTCACAACATGATCCAACACCTGTGGGGTAACCACTACCCCACGAGTTATGATCACTTCAAAGCTTCAACCCCAACTAATTTTGGAGCGCCGAAAAAGGACCGGTCAGACGAATGATCAGTCCTTGTTTTCATCAGATGCGCTTCTATCGGAGTGATTAGATATCGGGAAGGAAAGAAAACGAAAGATAACGCATCACACCATAACCGGTGACGAGCCGGTCCAAAGAGGAATCATCCGTCTTTGTGCCCATACTATACGATCATAAAAGCCACATGTCAACTGCTTTCATGAGATTTTTACACTTCTTTTTCATTATATATGTAAATTGTTTCATTTGCTTTCAAAAAAAGAAACTGCCAGATGACAGCTTCACTTCTTCATGTCTGCAAACTTCTGCCGTACCTCATCAATAATCGCATCCGGCACCATGCCCGCAATATCTCCTCCATATACCGCAATTTCCTTGACTACCGAAGAAGACAGGAAGGAATACTCAGGACGGGCAATCATCAGCATCGTCTCAACATTGCCATTGAGCTTCATATTTGCCGTTGCTTGCATGAGTTCATATTCATAGTCAGATACCGCTCGGATGCCACGGATAATGGCAACAGCACCTAGCTTTCGTGCCATTTCTACAGTCAGGCCTTCACCGACAAGAACGGAGACATTGTTTACACCCTTTAATGAATGAAGGCTTTTTTCAATCATTTTCCGTCTTTCGTCCATGGTAAACAGACAATGTTTGGCAGGATTGGACATGATGAGCACCGTCACTTCATCAAACATGTGGCTTGCCCTTTCAATGATGTCGAGATGTCCGTTTGTGATCGGGTCAAATGTACCTGTATAAACTGCTTTCATGCATTTTCCTTCTTTCAATTTAACCGCACGTAATCATGGTCTTTACCTTGAATACGCTATGTGAATATGTTAACATATTTTTGTTTGAGAAGTAAACAAAAGGAGGATTCTGAAGCGTTATGGCTAAGAACTTTAGTGAACTTTTATCGAGACTTTCCACTTGTGACAAGAAGACACTCTCCGTTGCATGTGCACATGACAAGGCAGTTTTAGAAGCTGTCAATGAAGCATACGAAAAAGGTATTGCGGATTCTATTCTTGTTGGTGATGAAGCAAAGATGCGTGAAATTGCGTCCGAAATTGGCATGGACCTCTCTCATTTCACCATCATCAATGAAACAGATGAAAAGGCTGCACCACTTACAGCAGTACAGCTTGTGCATGATGGAAAAGCCGATATGTACATGAAGGGACTTCTTCCAACAAAGGATTTCCTGAAATCTGTCCTCAACAAGGAAGTTGGTCTTCGTACAGGCAAGCCGCTGTCTCACGTAGCGGTATTTGAGATCCCTGGTATTGACAGGCTCCTGTTCCTCTCCGATGTAGCCTTCATTCCATATCCTACACTGGAAGACAAAAAAGCCATTATCAGTTATGACGTTGATGTCGCAAATGCCTGTGGCATTTCCAATCCACGTGTCGCACCTCTTGCGGCAGTCGAAGTTGTCAACCCGAAGATGCAGGTAACTGTCGATGCGGAAGAACTACGCAAGGCAAATGAAGCTGGTGAAATCACAGGTTGTGTCGTTGATGGACCACTGTCTCTCGATATTGCCCTCTATGAAGAAGCAGCTATTGAAAAAGGCGCCCAGGACCGCCCTGCAGCAGCCAAGGCTGACATCCTCCTTTTCCCGGATATCCACGCTGGCAACCTTGTCTATAAGACAATCGTCCACATGGTACCTGGTATCAAAAATGGTAATGTACTTGTTGGTACAGCTGCTCCGGTTATTCTCACATCCCGCTCCGATACAAAGGAGACAAAGATCTACAGCATCGCTCTTGCAGCAATGCTCGCTGAACATATGAAGAAAGTGAATGGTTAAGTAAATGGCATACAATATTCTTGCAATCAACCCTGGTTCTACTTCCACAAAGATCGCTCTGTTCGAAGATAACAAGAAGGTCTCTGAAGTAGTGCTCGACCACCCTGCCAGCGAAATGGCAAAATTCGAAAAGACAATTGATCAGCTCGACTTCCGGTACCATGTAATCCTTGACTATCTCAAGGAACAGAACTATGACCTCAACCAGCTCGATGCCTGTGTAGGCAGAGGTGGTTACCTCCATCCAATCGAAGCAGGTACATATACTGTTAATGACGCGATTGTCCATGACCTCACCATTGCCCTGCATGGTGACCATGCGGCTAACCTTGGTGGACTTCTTGCCAAGAGAATCGGTGATCCGCTCGGCATTCCTTCTTACATTGTTGACCCTACAGCAGTTGATGAACTGCAGGATGTCGCAAGAATCTCCGGTATGCCGGATATCTCCAGACGTTCCCTCATCCATGCACTGAATATCCGTGCTGTAACAAGAGAGTACGCAGAATCTGTCGGCAAAAAATTTGAAGACGTATCCTGTGTTGTTGCCCACATGGGTGGCGGATGCACAACCGTTGTCATCCACAAGGGTAAAGTCATCGATATGTACAATGGTCTCGATGGTGATGGCGCATTCTCCCCGACAAGAAGTGGTGGTGTACCAGTTGGTGACCTGATCAGACTCTGCTACTCTGGCAAGTATCCTACAGTTGATGCCATGATGAAGCGCGCTGTCGGTGATGCTGGTATGGTCGCATACCTTGGCACAGCAGATATGCGTGAAGTCGACAAGATGATCGCCAATGGCGATGAAAAGGCTAAGCTCGTCAAGGAAGCCTTCATCTACCAGCACTCCAAGGACATCGCAGCTCTTGCGGCTGTTGTCCATGGCAAGGTAGATGCGATCATCCTGACAGGTGGTATTGCACATGGCAAGGATGTCGTTGATGGTATCGCTTCCTATGTTGACTGGATCGCACCAGTTGTTGCAATTCCAGGCGAAAGAGAAATGATCGCTCTCGCCCTTGGTGCACTACGTGTCCTCAAAGGTGAAGAAGAAGCCAAGACATACGTTGCAGAATAAGTACTAACAACAAAGGCACATCATCGTGTGCCTTTTTTATATTGTGCATAATGATAAATTATGCCACCTTCTTCTATATCATCAGAACGGCAAATACACTTCCAGGATTCATCCAGCTCAGGAAACCACACATTACTGCATGCACATCTATGATGTACATGGGTGAGGTGTATTTCACCCGCATACGGAAGAAACATGCGGTAAATGCTCTCTCCTCCAATCACCCATACTTCCTCTTCCCTTTCCACTGCCTTTAATACATCATTAAGGCAATGATATACTTCTGCCCCATCACAATCCTTCATTGTCCTTGAAAGAACAAGATTTCTTCTGTTCCTGAGTGGCTTTCCACCAGGTAATGATGCCAGTGTAATTCTCCCCATAATGACACATTTATCAATGGTCTTTTCTTTGAATTGTTTCAGATCATCTGAAAGATGAAAGAGAAGATGATTCTTATAGCCTATGGCATCATTTTCATCCACACAGGCAATCATACAGATCTTTGTCATGACTGCACATTCTTCCAATGGATATTGCGACCATCCACAACCGCTTCGATCTCGGTCTTCACTTCACCCCATTCTCCTTTTTCATTTTCCAGCCAGAGTGTAAAGGTGATGGTATTACCAGAAACACTGAAGCCATCTTCAGATACATAATAGCCTCTATCGCCTATTACAACAGATTGGAATGTACCATCCTGATCCATGACATGAAGATGGTTGCTGGAACCACCTGGTATCTGTGAAAGTAAAGCAACCGCAAAAGAACTGTTTTCATCACCATCAGCCTGTGCAACGATGGATTCCTGGGGAAAGTGTTCATAGAATTCTTCTTCTGCATCAATGACTTCAGGTTGGGCTGTGGCTGGTGAAGCAGATGGGGTGACAGCAGAAGGTGCACATCCTGCCAGTAACAATACACAAAATAATGATGCTTTTTTCATATAGTACTCCTCTCCAACAGCATAGCAGACAAAAACAAAAAAATCAGCCTCCATCAGGAGACTGATTCATAAGACTTATTTCTTGGCAGCAATAGCAGCCTTGAGCTTTTCTGTGAGCTGTGGAACGATCTTGTTCAGATCACCAACGATACCATAGTCAGCTACATCGAAGATAGGTGCATTTTCATCCTTGTTGATAGCGATGATAATGTCGGAATCTTCCATACCTGCAACATGCTGGATCGCACCGGAAATACCGATAGCGAAGTAAACATGAGGTCTGACTGTCTTACCTGTCTGACCAACCTGCAGTTCCTTTGGCTTCCAGCCGTTATCAACAACAGCTCTGGAGCAGGAAACTACACCACCAAGTACTTCAGCAAGATCATCGAGGAGCTTGAAGTTTTCAGCAGAACCTACACCACGGCCACCGGAAACAAGGATCTTTGCTTCGCCGATATCAGCGACAGAAGAAACTTCCTTGACAACTTCTTCGATTTCAACATAGCAGTTGTTCTTTTCAAGAGGAGCCTTCCAGTTGATGACTTCAGCCTTAGCACCATCAATTGGTGTAATCTTCTGCATAACACCTGGACGAACAGTAGCCATCTGAGGACGGTTGTTCGGGCAGGCAATAGTAGCAATTGTGTTACCACCGAATGCAGGACGTGTCATGAGAAGCTGCTTATGCTTCTGTTCCTTGCCTGGAACTGGTGTGAGCGGGAAATCACCGATTTCAAGCTGTGTGCAGTCTGCTGTAAGACCAGTCTGTACTCTTGCGGATGTTCTAGGACCGAGGTCTCTGCCGATAGCAGTAGCACCAACAAGAACGATTTCCGGCTTGAATTCATTGATATAACCAGCTAGTGCCTGTGTATATGGTTCTGTACGGTAGTCCTTCAGTTCTGGATCATCGATGACAACAACCTTGTCTGCACCATATGCAGCAAGTTCATCAACAAGTCCACCAACCTGGTAACCGATGAGAACTGCAGTAACAGTCTTATCATCCAGATCGTTAGCAAGAGCTCTAGCCTTGCCAAGAAGTTCCAAAGCAATTGGAGAAAGCTTGCCATCGACCTGCTGGGCATAAATAGCAGTGCCCTTATATTCTTCGAGATTCTTCTTAATCATCTGTTGTTCTCCTTTAATTCCTTAGATAACGTGCTTTTCATCGAGTACATTGAGAATGTAATCTGCAGCTTCAGTTGGGGAATCTGGTGTAACAACAGTTCCCTTGCCCTTGGCAACCTTGTCGGAAGCCTTGGCAATCATTGTCGGAGAACCAGCAAGACCGATGTCATCATCTGCTACATCGAGCTGTGCTCGGCCCCAGACAGTGATGTCCTTAGCATACGCATCAAAGATTCCACCAGGTGTCATATAACGAGGTGTGTTGAGTTCAGAAAGGCATGTGATCAGGCAAGGCATTTCTGTCTTGACAATCATATAACCATCATCGAACTGTCTCTTGACAGTAACAGTGTTGCCTTCAACCTTTACATCACGTGCATAGGAAACACATGGAATGCCGAGGTGTTCAGCAATCTGTGGACCAACCTGTGCTGTATCACCATCGATAGCCTGACGACCAGCGAAGATCATGTCATATTCCATATTCTTGAGTGCACCGGCAATTGTGGAAGATGTAGCCCATGTATCCGCACCACCGAGTACTCTGTCAGTGACGAGAAGTCCGTCATCTGCACCCATTGCCATAGCTTCACGAAGAACTTCTTCAGCCTTCGGAACACCCATGGTAATGACTGTTACCTTTACATTTTCAGGATCCTTGTCCTTGACTTCAAGAGCTGCTTCAAGAGCTGCCTTGTCATCAGGGTTCATGATCGCAAGCATTGCGCCTCTGTCAAGTGTTCCGTCCGGTTTGAACTTGACGCCTCCGGCTGTATCCGGAACCTGCTTAATGCAAACTACGATTTTCATTTATTCCAATCTCCTCCTGTTTATTTCAAAAGATCGCCAGAAATAACCATTCTCTGTACTTCAGAAGTACCTTCATAGATTTCTGTAATCTTTGCGTCTCTCATCATACGTTCAACTTCATATTCTCTGATGTAGCCATAACCACCGAGGAGCTGTACGCACTTTGTAGTGACATCCATTGCTGTTTCAGCTGCGAAAAGCTTAGCTTCAGCTGCTTCAACAGAATATCTGGACTGGTTCTTCTTAGCTTCTGCTGCACGGTAAACAAGAAGCTTTGCTGCTTCAACCTGTGTAGCCATGTTAGCAAGCTGGAACTGTGTATTCTGGAAAGCACTGATAGGTCTGCCGAACTGCTTTCTTTCCTTGACATAAGCGATTGTGCGCTCAAGAGCACCTTCTGCAAGACCAAGAGCCTGTGCAGCAATACCAATACGTCCACCATCAAGTGTATGCATAGCATTTGCAAAACCCTTGCCACGGACACCGAGCAGGTTTTCCTTAGGAATACGGCAATCCTGGAAGATCAGTTCATAAGTTGCAGAACCACGGATACCCATCTTCTTTTCCTTTGTACCGAAAGTGAAGCCAGGAGTACCCTTTTCAACGATGAATGTAGAGAATCTCTTCTGCTTTCTGCCCTTCTTGTCAAGAACGATGTCTGTGTAAGCAACGATGATATAAATATCAGCTTCCTTACCATTTGTGATGAAGCACTTGGAACCATTCAGTACCCATTCATTTGTTTCTTCATCAAGAACAGCCTTTGTCTGGCAGCCCTGCGCATCTGTACCAGCACCTGGTTCTGTAAGACCGAAAGCACCGAGCTTTTCACCCTTTGCAAGAGGCACGAGGAACTTCTGCTTCTGTTCTTCTGTACCAAATGTAGCGATCGGATCCATGCAGAGAGATGTATGTGCGGAAACGATAACACCTGTTGTGCCGCAGACCTTGGACAGCTCTTCAACGAGCATGACATAAGTCAGAGGGTCGCAGCCCTGTCCACCATATTCCTTGGCAATCGGAACACCCATGAAACCGTACTTCTGCATCTTTTCAACAGTTTCTCTTGGGAATTTTTCTGTCTCATCCACATCAATGGCATGAGGTTTGACTTCTGTTTCAGCGAAATCTCTGAAAAGTTTCTGGGCCATTGTATGAGCCTTGTCTAACTGAAAATCCATTACTTTTTTTCCTCCAATATATGAATGGTGCGAGGCACCCGATAACAGCGCTGACCGTCAAACGACCAGCGCCGCAATCATTCATTAAAGTTCGTCAACCGGTGTCTTGCCGCCGTTGCTGTAATCGTAGAAACCTCTGCCGCTCTTGACACCAAGATGACCACCTCTGACCATCTTTCTCAAAAGCATTGCAGGACGATACTTGGAATCACCTGTCTCAGCATAGAGAACTTCCATGATAGCAAGAACAATATCAAGACCTACATAGTCACCGAGTTCCAGCGGTCCCATCGGATGGTTTGCGCCGAGCTTCATAGCTGCATCAATACCACGGATGTTGGCAATACCTTCGCTGTAAACCTGGATACCTTCGTTGATCATCGGAATGAGAATTCTGTTAACAACGAAACCTGGAGCTTCTTCAACCTGTACAGGTGTCTTGCCGAGCTTTTCAGCAATTTCCTTGACTGCTTCAACAGTTTCCTTAGGTGTGTTGATACCAGCGATAACTTCAACAAGCTTCATTACTGGAGCCGGATTGAAGAAATGCATACCAACTACCGGCTTTGCAAGACCGGAACCAATTTCTGTGATGGACAGAGAAGAAGTGTTTGTAGCATAGATGCAGTTTTCGTTCTTGACGATGTTTTCCTGCAGTTCCTTGAAGCAAGCCTTCTTGAGATCCATTCTTTCAAGAGCTGCTTCAACAACGAGATCAGGATCAACAGCCTGTGTGTTGAGACCTGTAACGATCTTGTTGACGATAGCATCAGCATCTTCCTGTGCCATCTTTCCCTTGGCAACTCTCTTATCGAGACCTGCCTTTACCTTTGCCTTGCCGCCATCAGCAAATTCCTGCTTGATGTCGCAAAGATAAACCTTTTCTACATCTGCACACTGTGCAAATGCCTGTGCAATACCACGGCCCATTGTACCGGCGCCGATTACTGCTACCTTCATGAATTTTTCCTCCTGTTTATACAACTATTGTACTCTTCTTATTTGTTGATGAAATTCTTTTCTTTTCTCTTTTCAACAAAAGCAGTCATGCCTTCCTTCTGGTCAGCAGTAGCGAAGCATTCACCAAACAGCTTTTCTTCAAGAGCAATTGCCTTGTCCATGTCGAGTTCAAGACCTTCATTGATGGCCTTCTTGCACTGACGTACAGCAATTGGTGCATTTGCAGCAATCTGCATAGCGATCTTTTCAGCTGCCGGCACCAGTTCCTCAGATGGATAGACACTGTTGACAAGTCCGATTCTCAAAGCTTCAGGAGCCTTGATGTTGCGGGCTGTATAGATCATCTGCTTTGCATATCCTACAGGTACAAGGCGGGCAAGTCTCTGTGTGCCACCGAAACCAGGTGTGATACCAAGACCTACTTCCGGCTGACCGAATACCGCATTTTCAGAGCAGATGCGGATATCGCATGCCATGGAAAGTTCACAGCCTCCACCAAGAGCAAAGCCGTTAACTGCAGCAATGAATGGAATCGGGAATGTCTCAATTCTTCTGAAGATGTCATTACCCTTCTTGCCAAAAGCTTCACCCTGTTCAGCATTGAGATCCTTCATTTCCGTAATATCTGCACCTGCGACAAATGCCTTGGCACCAGAACCTGTCACGATGACAGCTCTGACTGTTTCAACATCAATCTGATCAAGAGCAGCATTCAGGTCATCGAGAACCTGGCTGTTCAATGCATTGAGCTGGGAAGGATTATTGATTGTAATGATGCTGTAAGCACCCTTGTTTTCATAATCGACAAAACTCATGAATGTACCCTCTTTTAGTCTTCACGTTCAACAACAGTAGCACAACCCATGCCACCACCGATGCAAAGTGTAGCAAGACCACGGTGTGCATTCTTCTGCTTCATTGCATAGAGCAATGTAACAAGAATTCTTGCACCAGAAGCACCTACCGGGTGACCAAGCGCAATTGCACCACCATTGACATTCAGCTTGGAAAGATCGAAACCAAGATCCTTGCCTACAGCAACAGACTGTGCAGCAAATGCTTCATTTGCTTCATAGAGGTCGAAGTCTTCAATAGAAAGACCTGTCTTCTTCATGACCTTTCTTGTTGCAGCAACAGGACCGATACCCATGATGCTTGGATCAACACCAGCAAGAGCACCAGATACCCATGTAGCCATCGGTGTAACACCGAGTTCCTTAGCCTTTTCTTCGCTCATAACGACGATTGCTGCTGCACCATCGTTGATACCGGATGCGTTACCAGCTGTAACGACACCGCCTTCTTTACCAGAGCAGCACTTCAGCTTTGCAAGAGTTTCAGTAGTTGTGCCAGGACGAGGACCTTCATCCTTGTTGACAACAGTGACGGCACCCTTCTTGCCCTTGATTTCAACCGGAACGATTTCTTCATCAAAAGCACCAGCTTCCTGTGCTGCAACAGCCTTCTGCTGGGAAGCAGCTGCGAACTCATCGAGTTCTTCTCTTGTCAGCTTCCACTGATCAGCAATATTTTCTGCAGTGATCATCATATGATAATCGTTGAAAGCATCCCAGAGTGCATCATTGATCATTGTATCAATCATGCTGCCCTTAGGCGCGTTCATTCTGTAACCAAAACGTGCCTGTGGCAGTGCATATGGTGCACGGCTCATGCTTTCCATACCACCAGCGACAACGATGTCCGCATCGCCTGCAAGAATCATCTCAGCTGCCATGTTGACGCAGTTCAAACCAGATCCGCAGACAACATTGACTGTGACTGCTGGTGTTTCAATAGGAAGACCTGCCTTGAGGGAAGCCTGTCTTGCCGGGTTCTGACCAAGACCTGCCTGGATAACATTACCCATGTAGACATGGTCTACCTGTTCAGGCTTGATACCTGCCCTTTTGACTGCTTCTTTGATGACAATAGCACCGAGGTCTACTGCCGGAACGCTGCTGAGCTGGCCGCCCATCTTACCAATTGCGGTACGGCAAGCACCAGCCAAAACGATTTTCTTTGACATATCCTGTCTCCTCCATATTTTGAGCAACTTGTTAAAGTTTTCTCATACCCTAGAATGTTAACATATTCACAGGTGATGTTCAATCATCTGAAAATGAAAATCCCATGAAATTCTATGCCACTTTTTCCATCACTTCCGCAATGACCACATTATCCACAATAAAGCGCACAACACATGTACACTCCTCATCAAAATAGTGCTGCAGCCAGCCGGCAGAATGTGTACCACGGGCTACTGTATGAATTGAATTTGCCACATAGCCATAGCGCACATCCAGATCAGAATATGCCGCAATCGCCTCATCGTCATATTTGTTTTTATGGTCCTTCACAAGCTTGATTTTCATACCTGTACGGAATACGTGGCTGCCCTGGTAATGATCACAGCCAACAATCGTAATATATGTCTTTTCCATCTGTTTTTTCTCCTTTGTGGTTGTATCATACAGATTTCCTTGAGCCTTTTTCGTGACTACCGTATAATTTGTCTTAGAAACGGAGAACAACCATGCAAAGAAAGAAAAACAGCGCTTTTGCGCTTCTTGAAATCCTGAAAAGGGAGTCTGATGCGGAACACCCCCTTTCCCAGAAAAGGCTGGCAGAACTGTTAGAAAGCCAATATGGCATTGTCCTGGAAAGACGGGCCTTCTATACCAATTTCGACATGTTACAGTCATTTGGCTATGATATCAGCACATGGCATGAAAATGGGCATGGCTACTATCTGAAGTCAAGGCAGTTTGATGAAGCGGAAGTTCTGTTGTTATGCAATGCATTGCATGCTTCTCACTTCATTTCCAAAGAACAGAGCGACTCCCTCATCAATAAGCTCCTTGCTACCCAAAGCCGCTACCAGCAGAAAGAATTCCGCGATGCGGTGTATCTGCCCAACTTGCGCAAAACCGAAAACACTACGCTTTTCGAAAGCATACGCACCATTTCCAAAGCCAACCACAATGGGCATAAAGTTTCTTTTACCTACATGCATTACAATGCCGACAAAAAACTCATCCCTACCGCAAACAACCCACATATCGCAGATCCCCGCTTTATTGTCTATAACGATGAACGAGCCTATATGATTGCAACAATTGACACCCATGAAGGCTTCCGCCACTACCGCATTGACCGCATGTGTGATGTAATGGAGCTTCCCGATAAATCAGAGCCCCTTCCAGAAGACCTTGATGCCTATCAGTATGCAGAAAACAAATTGTTCATGTTTGGTGGAGAACCTATCTACGTCACATTGCGCGCAAATGCAGATATCATCGGACAGATGATTGATCTTTTTGGCAAGAATATCCATTTCATTCCTCACAAGGATTGCTATGACTTTACCGTCCGTGCCGCAAGACGTGGCATTCTGATCCTCGCCCAGCAATACATTGACCAGCTGGAAATCCTTGAGCCAGAAGATTTGCGTCAAGAATTGAAAAAAACACTGCAGGAAGCCCTGCAGCGCTATCAGTAATCATCCCTTTGGCATGATCTTTCCAATGTGCTGGATGGTGATGGATATCGTACCATCCGGTTCATTGACAAAGCGGATATATTCCGGATTTTCATAATAATCCACAGGAAAGGACAACTCGATACCGGTATCCGTACGGATACGCTGGTTCTTCATCTTTCGCTCCACCGCCTTCTTTGGTACCTCTACCGCCTCAGGCAACTGCTTCTCTTCACTTCTGGCAAGAAAGGCAGACACCATCTGCTCATCCTCAAATATCTCTTCAGCCGCTTCTTTCAACACAAGCGGCTTTTCTTCACTGCCTGCTTTGCGTATATACTGCTTTACCTTTGGCAATAACAATGTCGGGTTTTCATCAAACTGCACGGCAATCTCCTCAGTGATGGCACTCACTTCCTGAATCACCTCTCCACCGGACTTTTCACCAGTACAGCCCAGCACCATGTCCTGCAGTACATTCACCTCACCGCTGTTCCACTTTGTATCATCCACAAATTTCACTTCTTTGTTCAAAAGATCAATGATCGCAAATGTATCAATTTTCTTTGTAAAAGAAGGCAGTACTGTTTCCAGAAGAATGCCGTTTTTCATCTTTCCTTCATCATTCAAAAGACTGCTATGGGCATACACTTCCTGATTTTCCAGTACAATCATCGCCACATACGGAACCTCTTCGTTGGTAAATCTGGCAAAGAGAAGATCATAGGAATGCATGGCAATGTTCTTTACAAAGTCATCAAAACATTCTGCTGCACGCTTTGTAAAAGAAAGAAAGTTCAGCTTATCTGAAACATAGTCTTCCACAATCGGCAGAAACTGGCTGTCTTCCTCAAAATACCCAGTACGAAGCCGGATATCATGCAATGTCTTCTTCACATAACGAAGCACAAACTTCTCAAGAAACGGATCTTCAATATTCAGCGTCTCTTCGGAAAGGTTTGTCATGCCATGACTATAGTCAAGACAATGCAGCACTGCTGCTTCTAACAATAATGACGGTACTTTTTCTTCCTGTTCATCCATTGTCTTTGTCCTCCTTATGATGATCGGTATTGATCTCACTGATGTCATCTACCTTGATTGGAATGAAGTTGCTGGCAAAGGTTGTTTCCCGTTTATCTCTGCGTTTGACATACACATAGCCAAAACCGCTGAAAACAACTGCTCCAATCAGATTGACAAACAGATCCTGTATTGTATCAATGATACCAATATCCAGGTAACCACCCTCAATGGTATATGTTTCTCCATTCTGCAAAATCAATTCTGTTTCTGCTATATCTTCGATAATTACCGGTTCATTCAATCCGGAAGGATTGAGATTGACCGAAGAAATGGTATCAACAAGCGTATCTTTCTGCATGTCCATACGTAACAGATGGTCACCAGTGAATTCAAAGAATTCCCAGAGAACACCAATGGTCATAGAGAAGCAGAAGGCAACAATAGACATATACAGTGGTGAAAGACTGATATTCTTTGAATTGCGGTTGAGGATATCCACCAGGGAAAAGCCAATTGCCGCACAACAGAAGCCATTGATCGTATGTAATAGCGTATCCCAGAAAGGGATGATGTTGTAGAAGTTACTGATTTCACCAAGGATTTCCGCACTGAAGATAAAGAAATAAATGATGACTTCCAATAGATTTGGCAGATCAATCTTCAACGCCTTCTCAATAAAGGAAGGTATGGTAAACAAAACCAGTGACAAAAGACACAATAAACAATTGAAGTAGTCTCGTGTGAAAAACTCACGCACAAGTACAAGGATGACAAGTGCCCTGAGTGTCACATAAATAGCAAGTGTCTTATGATCTGTATTGCGATACTGTCCACGACAGATTTCCAAAAACTTTCTGAACATAAAAAGCCTCCTGAATATGACAATGCATTCTATCATACCCAGAAGACTTTTTCATCAGACTAAAATACGTATCTGGTCAAACGGTCAAATGCCTCAACAACACGGCTGTGTGGAACAGCAAGGTTCATGCGGATGCCATACTCCCCATGGAATGGTCTGCCATCCTGCCAGATGACACCAACATCCCAGCCCTTCTGCAACAATTCATCCATGGAACAGTTATGTTCTTTGCACCAGTCTGTGCAATCCAGGAATAACATATATGTGCCCTGTGGTTTAGAAAGCTTCACACCTTTGAAATTTTCGACAATGTAGTTATAGGCATAGTCGATATTTTCAGAAAGCACCTGTCTCAACTCATCAAGCCATACATGTCCTTCAGGCATATAAGCACCAATCAAAGCATGCATAGAAAGCACATTCATGGAATTGTAATGGCAGTTGGAAGATTCCTTTTCCACCCTGTCCTTGAGCCAGCTGTTATAAATGATATGGTAGGAACCGATCAGACCAGCAAGGTTGAATGTCTTGCTTGGTGCGTAGAGGGCTACCGTATGTTCACGGGCATAGTCACTGACAGACTGTGTTGGAACATGATGGTTGTCAAACAGAATGAGATCAGACCAGATTTCATCAGAAATCACATAGACATGGTGTTTTTCAAAGATTTCCATCGCCTTTACGATCTCTTCTTTTTCCCATACTCTTCCACATGGGTTATGCGGAGAACAGAAAATCGCAACATGGATATTCTTTTCCACTATCTTGTTTTCCATGTCTACATAGTCCATACGCCAGATATTGTTTTCATCCAGTTTCAATGGACTGCCAACAAGATGATAACCTGCACCTTCTACAGACTTGGTAAAACCAATATAGGTAGGACTGTGGACAAGAATATTGTCACCCTTTGAACAAAGAACACCAAGCGCAGATACCACACCACCAAGAACACCATTTTCGTAACCGATGTTTTCCGCCTTGAGGTCTGTTACCCCATTACGGCTCTTCTGCCAGTCAATGATGGACTGGTAGTAAGCTTCGGTTGGACGGAAATAACCAAAAGCAGGATGTTCTACACGTTTGATGATCTCCTGCTGGATGGTTGGAACAGTCGCAAAGTTCATGTCCGCAACCCACATCGGGATAGCATCAAAACCTTCTTTTGGTGTGCCAGGTGCGTTGTCTACGGCAATGGCATCTTTGCCATGACGATCCATAATCGTCGTGAAATCGTAAGTCATCGTTATACCCCCTGATTCATCGTAGTAAAGACAAAAATCATTCTAGCACAACCAGAAAATCATGGAAAAAGATTTTTCCAAACAACACAATTCTGTTATTTCTGGCGTAATTTGTATTACTTCTCCATGAATCATGGATTTTCTGCTATATTAATAACAAAGATTGGGGGAGCTATGAAATACAGCCTGGAAATTGAGAAAGATCTTCTTGCGGAGATGCAATACCTCGCAAGAAAAATGCATACCGATACAGATACGCTGATTTGTGCCTATCTGAAAGCCCATATCATTGCGGAAGATATCATTTATGGAACCATCCAGAAAGAGACAGAACATGACGACTGATCTCTTTTTTCAACCCTGGTAGAGAATTCTGCTGTTTTCCGGGACACTGTGCACAAGCCACACGTTACCACCGATCACCGATCCGCTGCCAACCTTTGTTTCTCCACCAAGAATTGTCGCATTGGCATAGATGATGACATGATCCCCAATATCCGGATGTCTCTTGCCACCTTTGATGGGGTTGCCATCTTCATCGAGTTCAAAACTCTTTGCGCCAATCGTCACACCCTGATAGATTTTGACATCATGGCCGATAACAGCTGTTTCACCAATCACTACACCTGTGCCATGGTCGATGCAGAACCGTTCACCAATCGTTGCGCCGGGATGAATATCAATCCCGGTTTTTTCATGGGCATATTCACTCATGATCCGGGGCAGGAAAGGAATATGCAATGTATAGAGCACATGGGCAACGCGATGAATGAGAATGGCATAAAACCCGGGGTACGAAAGGAAAACTTCCACAGTACTTACCGCTGCCGGATCACCTTCATAGATCGCTTCAGCATCTTTCAAAAGCATTCTTCTCATATCCGGCAATTGTTCAATAAAGGCATCTGTCACTGCTTCACTATCCCGTTCATCATGCATATAGGTCAATACGCTTTCAACCGCCTTGCCAAGAATGTCATAAAGAACAAACAAAGCTTCTTCTTTTCTGACACCTGTCACATGGTAGAACTCTGGAAACAATACAACCTGTGCCATCTTTAATGCCCTGACAATGGTCTTGCGGTCTGTAAAAATATCATTTTCCACTTCCTGTATACCAGCAAGTTCTCCCATGACTTTGTCATATAGTTCTTTTTTCATTGAAACATCGCTGTGGAAAGATAGCGATCCCCCGAATCAGGGAAGATGACGACAATATTCTTTCCCACATTCTCCTTTCTTTTTGAAACTTCAATAGC
This sequence comes from uncultured Erysipelotrichaceae bacterium, assembly GCA_949289855.1. GTDB lineage: Bacteria > Bacillota_I > Bacilli_A > Erysipelotrichales > Erysipelotrichaceae > Bulleidia. Next base: position 3,237 of record CASEPS010000038.1, on the reverse strand, counting down.
CGCAATCATCGCCGCCCCACTGGAAATACCAACAAACAAACCGTGTCGCGCAAGCAATGCCCCGGTGTGCAAAGCATCTTCATCCTTCACCGTGACCACTTCATCATATATAGATGTATCGAGTACATCTGGCACAAAACCAGCCCCAATGCCCTGGATACCATGTGGCCCGGCAACACCATCAGAAAGCACCGGACTCTTCTCTGGTTCTACCGCAACGACATGCACAGAGGGATGTTTCTCTTTGAGATATTTACCAATACCGGTAATCGTTCCTCCAGTGCCAACACCTGCCACAAGAATGTCCACCCTTCCTTCCAGCGCTTCCTCAATCTCAGGACCAGTTGTTTCATAATGGGCCTTCCAGTTGGAACCATTCTCAAACTGACCGGCAATCCATGCATTGCCAAGTGAAGCTTTCAATTCTTCCGCTTTGGCAATCGCACCCTTCATGCCCAGTTTCCCTTCACTCAGCACAACCTCTGCACCATATGCCGCAATCATCTTTCTTCTTTCCACCGACATCGTATCAGGCATGACAATGATTACCCGGTAGCCATGGGCAGTACCGATAGCAGAAAGGGCAATACCGGTATTGCCACTGGTCGGTTCAATGATGACCGTTCCTGCCTTTAACAGCCCCTTTTCTTCCGCATCTTCAACCATCTTTTTTGCCGCACGGTCCTTGGCAGAACCTGTCAGATTAAACGATTCAAGCTTGGCAAACAAATGTGCCTGCAAACCATATTCCTTTTCCATATTGGCAAGAGAAACCAATGGTGTTTCACCAATGAGCTCTTCAACAGATGTATAAACCTTATTCATATCATTCACCTCTTCTATATGCCCTATTCTATACGCACTTCTGTGTATTGCCATCAATATGCCCGTTAATCAAAAAAGATCCTCTGCTTAAAGCAAAGGATCCATAAATTCAATTAATCACCGTAACCATCCGGATTCTTCGACTGCCATCTCCAGGCATCCTGACACATGTCATCAAGATTCTTCTCTGCCTTCCAGCCAAGTACCTTTTCTGCTTTTGTTGGATCACTGTAACATGTCGCAATATCACCAGGACGACGTGGCGCAATGACATATGGAATGTCTCTGCCAACAGCCTTGGAAAATGCATGGACGATATCCAGTACAGAATAGCCAATACCTGTACCAAGGTTGAAGATATTGACACCTGTCAGTTTATCCATTGCCTGAATGGCTTTGACATGACCTTTGGCAAGATCGACGACATGGATGTAGTCTCTGACACCTGTACCATCCTTTGTTTCATAGTCATTGCCAAATACATTGACCTTCTCCAGCTTTCCAGAAGCAACCTGGGCAACATACGGCAGCAGGTTGTTCGGAATACCCTTTGGATCTTCACCGATGAGACCAGACTCATGGGCACCAATCGGATTGAAATATCTGAGCAGAATGACATTCCATTCCGGATCAGCCTTTTCAATATCTGTCAGGATGCGTTCCTGCATCGCCTTTGTTTCACCATATGGGTTTGTTGTTGTGCCAAGTGGGCATTCTTCCGTAATCGGTACAAATGCCGGATCGCCATAGACAGTTGCACTAGATGAGAAGACAATCTTCTTGCAATTGTGGTTGCGCATCACATCGCACAGTGTCAATGTTGAACCAAGGTTATTTGCATAATACTCAATCGGTTTGCGGGTGGATTCACCAACAGCCTTATAACCAGCAAAGTGGATAACCGCATCCGGTTTTTCCTTTGTAAATAAAGCATCAAGCCCTTCCCTGTCATTGATATCGAGTTCATAGAATGTCGGTCTTTTTCCTGTAATGGTCTCGATTCTGTCCACCACAAGAGCTTTGGAATTATACAGGTTGTCCGCAATGACAACCTCAAAGCCAGCTTCCAGCAATTCAACACATGTATGACTGCCAATAAAGCCTGTTCCGCCTGTTACTAGAATCTTCATTTTGATTTTTCCTCCATTTTTCATTTTATCGCAATTCATATGCATTATCAAAACAAAATCAATGCACCAGAAGGCCCGTCTTTAGACTGTAGCACCATAACTTTTGGAGGCTTTTTCCGGATCCGACTTGCGTAAACCCCTTTGTTATGCACTTTTTCAGCACTAAGAAAACTTGACTTTTTTATTTTTGGATCTTTTCTAAATGGTGTTATGGTGTTATACTGTAGAGGGTGCTCTTATGGCTTACTTTCTTAAAAAATCCAACCTGAAAAAAGGCGTGTATCTGCAGATCTACGAGTCCTTTTACAACCCTTCCAAGAATCAGACTTCTCATCGTTCTTACAAGGCTCTTGGCTATGTCAGTGACCTTCAGGCTTCTGGTATTGATGATCCTGTTTCCTATTACAAGGCCGAGGTTGCCAGAATGAACGAAGAAATCTCGGTCATTTCCTTCTGTCTGCCATCATGAACAGACTTGGTGTAAAACGTTATTTTGATATTCTTCAGATGGCTTCTGGATTTGATTTCTCACTTTATGATGTCTTCTCTTCCCTTGTTTATGCACGGGCTGTCAGCCCCTGCAGCAAACTGCGTACCTATACCGAAGTATTACCTTGTCTTTTCCGTACTGTTGATTACTCTTATGACCAGCTTCTCAGCTGTGTTGGATATCTTGGAAGCGAATATGAGAAGTTTGTTGAGCTGTTTACCACATGTGTTTCCCAGAAGTATCCGATTGATACAGAACGTACCTATTTTGACTGCACCAACTTCTATTTTGAAATTGACCGTGAGGACGACTTCCGCAGAAAGGGACCTTCAAAGGAGAACAGAAAGGATCCGATTGTTTGTCTGGGGCTTCTTCTTGATGCCAATCAGATCCCTGTCGGCATGAAGATGTATCCGGGCAACGAGTCAGGACGCACAATACAGGTTGCGGATAAAGGTCTTAACTGTGCTGAAAACATATTCAATGCAAGACAGAATGGAGATGGATACATATTTTCCAAATCTGTAAAACAGCTTCCACACAAAGAAGAGGTATGGGTGCTTCTTGAAAAAGGATATCAGTCAGTATGTGACAGTGACGGGAATATGCTTTACCGATGGAAGGAATGTATAGGCAAGTTCCCATACAAGTATACAGATGAAAACGGAAAGACACACAAACTGGAACTTACCGAGAAAAGAGTTGTGACATTTAATCCATCACTGGCAAAGAAGAAAAGACTTGAAATCCTGCGCATGGTCGCAAAGGCAAAGCAGATGTCAGCGGCCAAAG
>CASEPS010000037.1 GCA_949289855.1 uncultured Erysipelotrichaceae bacterium | reverse complement strand
TCATTCTACAGATTGGCAAATTTCATAGAATACAAAGCAAAACTTGCAGGCATTAAAGTTGAGTACGTAGATCCCGCATATACAAGTCAGAGATGTCCGTTTTGTGGAGATGTACACCATGCCACAGACAGGCACTACACCTGTAAATGTGGATTCCACATCCACAGGGATATACTAGGTGCAATGAACATCTGTAACTCAACTAGGTATGTTGGAGGTAAATAAATACGACATACTGCGCAGGGAACTATGAGTTCTGCCCTGCGATGGGTAATGGCATACCCATACCTTGCACTGCGACCTGGCAGAAATGAACTGGTCAGCCACTACACATATAGTGGCAGGTAGCAAGAATCCCCTGCCGAGAGGCTAGGGGAGTGTCAATGCGCTTCACAAAATGTGAAGATAAAAGTCAATAAGGACAAGACAAATGTGGCAAAAGCCATAATGTCTTTGAAATCAAAAGATTTCTTTTCCATAAGCTTCACCTCCAGTCTGTAAGTAAAACAAATTGAAGGCCAACCACCCTGTAACACGATTGCTCGCTATAAGTATAGTGATCTGTATAGTATAGTACAATAAAACTTTATCTGTTTTTAGTGAATGACCAGGAAATATCGTGATATATAGTTTTCATACCCTGCTTAATTTAATGGACAGACATGAAGATAGCAAAGAAGACCGGATGACAATATCATTATATTTATATTCTACGTTGAAAAGTGTATTTTAATCTTGAGGTATTTTGATTCTATTGCTATACTATGGGCGGACAAAGATGAACCGTCCACAAAGTGGTTTGCCGTAGTTAGGGAGATTACTCACTTCGTCAACCGGCCAAAGTAAAGTTTCAGGCGTGAGTTTACTTTATACTATTATTACCCTATTCATCTACAAAAACAGAAGATAAAAGTCAATAAGGACAAGACAAATGTGGCAAAAGTCATAATGTCTTTGAAATCGTAAGATTTCTAATTCATAGACATCACTTCCATTCTGCTTTTCAGTAAAATGAAGGCAAACCACAAGAAAGACAGTTGTTGCATTAGTGACAACAGACATAGAGAAAACAGCAGGTGTTTGCCTGCTGTTTCTATAGGTATTTACAGTCTGTCAGACGACGCTTCTTCCCATTGAGAATGACATAACCTGTTTCAGGTTCTTCATGTACGATGTAACGTGGAAGTTTGTCATAACCGCTCGGTCTGTGATAGTGGTCTTCAATGTTCGCACATGTGATGTCATCTTTACGGGGAATGGCATGTCCATCACTGGATACAGGCCGTTTGTAGAAACGTTTTGTATGGATTGAACCGCTTTTTTTGTTTTTGTCGAGCAGTGTTGATGCTGTACCAATTGCAATGGCGACAACAATCCATGCAGAGACAATGATGAATACGACGTAACTCATTTCTTAATGGATTCTGTTACACCTTCCGCAAGTCCTGCCAGTGAAGCGATTTCGGAAGGAATGATAATCTTGGTGGATTGTCCATCTGCTGCTTTGGCAAAGGCTTCAAGTGCCTTGAGGCGGATGACCGCATCATCTGCACCAGCTTCTTTGATCATGGCAAGACCCTGGGCATTGGCTTCCTGAATGGTGCGGATGGCTTCAGCACGACCTTGTGCGTCAAGAATTTCTTTTTCTTTCTGACCTTCTGCTTTGAGAATCATTGCCTGTTTGTCTGCTTCCGCATTTAACAATGAAGATTCCTTGTTACCTTCGGCCTGCAGGATCATTGCCTGTTTTTCACCTTCGGCAGTGAGGATGGCGGCTCGCTTTTCTCTTTCAGCCTTCATCTGTTTTTCCATTGCTTCACGGATAGCAGCAGGTGGCTGAATGTTTTTGAGTTCTACTCTTGTGACTTTGATACCCCATGGGTCAGTAGCTGCATCAATGGTCGCCAGCATCTGGCTGTTGATGGATTCACGGGATGTGAGTGTTGCGTCAAGTTCCATGTCACCGATGATGTTACGCAGTGTTGTTGCGGTGAGGTTTTCCATTGCCATGATCGGGTTTTCTACACCATAGGCATAGAGCTTTGGATCAAGGACTTTGAAGTAGATGACAGAGTCAATCATCATGGTGACATTATCCTTTGTGATGACCGGTTGTGGTGCAAAGTCTGCGACCTGTTCCTTGAGCAGTACTTTGCGGGAAATGTGGTCAATGACTGGAATTTTTAGATGAATACCTGCCTGCCATGTCGCATGATATTTACCGAGTCTTTCCAACACATAGGCACTTGCCTGTGGAACGATGTTTACCATGGAAAGCAATAATGCAAGAATAAGGGCAACGATAATTGTCCAGAAAATGATTGGTCCCATAAGAGAACCTCCTCTCTATGAATAGTATACCATGTCTTAGTGAAGAAAGAATTAAGAGAGCATTAAGAGAGTATTGTGAAGAATTCTTCAGACAATCCATTTTTGGGAAACAGCAGGGCTTGTGTTAGAATAGAGTCCATTGAGAGGAGTACAGCCTGATGAACGAAGAAATTATGCAGAAAATTGCCGCTGATCTGAAGGTCAGCGTTGAACAGGTACAGAATACACTGAACCTTCTTGCGGAGGGCAATACCGTACCAATGATTGCCCGTTACCGTAAGGATGTGACAAAGGGTCTTGATGAAGAGCAGATTCTTTTCATTGAAAAGCAGTTTGATTACCAGAACAAACTGAAGGACAGAAAGGAAGATGTTCTGCGTCTGATTGAACAGCAGGGCAAGCTGACAGAAGAAATCCGTGCTTCTGTGATGGCAGCTGACAAGCTTTCCATTGTTGAGGACATTTATCGTCCATATGCACAGAAGAAAAAGACACGTGCAGCTACAGCTATCAAGAATGGTTTACAGCCTCTTGCGGACTGGATGCTTGCACTGCCAAAGGAAGGCAGTCTTGAAGAAGAAGCAGCGAAGTATGTAAGTGAAAATGTGGCAGATGCGGCTGCTGCCATCCAGGGTGCCAAGGACATCATTGCGGAAGTTGTTTCTGATAACCCTCAGCAGAGATGGGCATTCAAGGATAACATTCTCAAGACAGGTGTTCTTGTGACAAAGATCAAGAAGGATGCCAAGGATGAAAACAAGGTCTATGAGATGTACTATGACCGCAGTGAAAAGATTTCTACCATTGCGGATCACAGAGTCATGGCCATTGACAGAGCTGAAAAGGAAAAGGTAATTTCTGTGAGCTTTGTCTTTGATGAGGAATATCTCATTTCTGAAGCTATGAAGAATCTCTTGAAGGGTGAAAGCACGATTGTGGAACAGGAAATCAATGAGGCTTGCAAGGATGGCTGCACAAGATTGTTGTTCCCATCGATTGAAAGAGAAATCCGTTCTGAGCTTTCTGAAAGAGCACATACAAAGTCTATTGAAGTGTTCTCTTTGAACCTGGAGAAACTGTTGTTACAGGCTCCGCTCAAGGGACGTGTCGTACTTGGCTTTGACCCGGGTTATGTCAATGGCTGCAAGCTTGCGGTCATCGATGAAACAGGCAAGATGCTGGAAGTAGCCAAGGTTGTGCCATTTGGTAACCGTAAACCGGATATGCCAGGTGCAAAGAAGAAGCTGCTTGAACTTATCCGCAAGTACAATGTCAGAATTGTTGCGATTGGTAATGGTACAGCAAGCCGTGAGAGTGAACAGCTCATTGCGGATCTGATCAAGGAAAACAACCTGGATCTTGAATATGCGATTGTTTCTGAAGCTGGTGCTTCGGTATGGTCTGCCCAGGAAGCAGCCCGTAAGGAATTCCCGGATATGGCCATTGAAGAAAGATCTGCTGTTTCTATCGGCAGAAGACTGCTTGACCCGCTTGCCGAACTGATCAAGATTGATCCAAAGTCCATTGGTGTTGGTCAGTATCAGCATGACCTGCCACAGAAGGCACTGTCTGAAAGACTCGATGAAGTTGTCATGAAGTGTGTCAACAGAACTGGTGCGGATGTCAATACAGCAAGTGAAGAGTTGCTGACACATATTTCTGGTCTGAATGCGGCTATTGCAAGAGAAATCGTTGCTTACCGTAATGCCAATGGCAGATTCACTGACCGTAAGCAATTGCTTGATGTCAAGAAGCTTGGTCCTAAGGCATTTACCCAGTGTGCAGGTTTCTTACGTATTGTCGGTGGAGATGAACCACTGGATGAAACAAGCATTCACCCAGAGTCTTATGAAGCAGCACGTGCGCTCATGCAGGCTTGTGGTATTACCCAGCTTGGTGAAGAAAATGCAGAGTTCCCGGAAGACAAGGTAAAGGACCTCGGTATTGGTGAATATACACTCAAGGATATTGAAGATGCGATCCGTCAGCCATTGCGTGACTACCGTGATCAGTTTGAAGGGGCATTGTTGAGAAGTGATATTCTTGATATCAAGGACCTTCATATTGGTGACAAGCTTTCTGGTACAGTCAGAAATGTTGTTGACTTTGGTGCATTTGTCGATGTAGGTCTGCATGAAGATGGTCTTGTACTGCCTTCCCGTATGTCAAAGGACAGAGTGACAGATCCTTCTGCTATGGTTTCTGTTGGTGATATTGTGGATGTATGGGTAGCAGAAATTGATGAGGAAAGAAACAGGGTTGCATTGTCTATGATTCCGCTTGATGCGCTCAAGGACAAGGAAGAAAAGATGAAGGAAAACCGCAGCCACCGTAAGGAAAGAAAGCCACGCATGAAGCTTGATGAGCTGACAGTTGGTGAAAAGTACAGTGGTGTTGTAGAAAACCTCACAGAGTATGGTGCTTTCGTCAACATTGGCGCAAAGAAGGCAGGTCTATTGCATGTTTCCCGTATGTCTATGGACAAGGTGGAGGATCCTTCCACAATGGTAAAGCCCGGTGACAAGATTGAGGTTTATGTAACAGAAGTGGATACAGAGAAGAACAGACTTTCTCTTTCTCTTCTTTCACCTGATGAACTCAAGGAAAAAGAGGCAAAGCACCCACATCGTGGTAACAAAACAAATCGTTCTCACCATGATAACAAGCCGGTAACCATGGATGATGCTATGGCAAGGCTGATGGAAAGATTTGGCAAATAAGACATAAGGCGGTCAGATGATCGCCTTTTTTCTACAGGATGTGATTAGAACTGATATATACTATTATTACCAATAGGTAATGAGGTGATAAATATGTCAGAGATGGTAGATATTAATATCATAATGGATTCTTCAGTGATAAAAGCTATGGAAGATGTTTGTGAACAACTTGGATTGTCTCTTACTGATGCCTTTACAATTTATGCGAGGAAAGTCGGCAGGGAAAAGAGAATACCGTTTGAAGTTTCTATTGATCCATTTTATGATGAAGCCAATATTCGCTACCTTGAGAAGAAATATGATGATTACAAAAATGGCAGATAACAATCTATATGAGAATTGAAGGAAAAGTAATGATTCGATACGAAATATTAACGAAGGAACATAAAGATGTAGAAGAAGCAAGAGAGTTCTATGATTATTCCTTTCCAGATGATGAGCGTATGCCATATGACAGGCTTCTTTCCATGGTGGATGATAACCATGTCATGTATGCCTGGTATGATGAAGACAAACTGATCGGTATGACATTTACGTTTGTCTTTGATCATCTTGCCTATCTCAGTTACATTTGTATCCGTAAGGAAGAACACAGTCATGGCTATGGTTCTATGATTCTCACTGCTTTGGAGAATGTATATCCACGTATTGTGGTAGACATAGAGAAAATCAAAACTGAACAGGATGATGAACAGAAACGCCGCAAGCAGTTTTATCTGCGCAATCAGTTTCATGAAACAGGTGTGTTCTACTTTATTTACAATGTGGACTATGAACTATTGAGTACAGGAGAGTCTGTAACAGGCCAGGAATGGAATGACCTGATTCATGCTTTCTGGGGTAAGTTTGCGGATACTGCAGTGATAACAGAGTAATATATGTTGCCTATAGACCAGGGAAGAAATTCTCTGGTTTTACTTTCTCCAGAAAAAATGATGACAAATGTGAGGCATTTCCACTTTTCTGGGTACATATAAAGTGAAGGAGGTATTCCGATGAAATTTGTGGAAGCGATACAGAAAAAGATAAATCCTCCGGGCACATCGTGTGACAAGGACATTGCCATGGCAGTTCTGATGCGTGATCCGGACAACTTTGCCTCATTGATTAACGTGACAGGCTTTTTCGCGGAAAAGATTCTCCCAGAAGATCTTGTGGAAAGGGATTCAAGACTTGCGTCCCTGCGCTTTGCGGACATGGAAAGGATGAAGAAGAAAGGGCAGACATTGTACCGGGATGTATACAAGACATGGTATGGAAGATATACATTTCATGTTGGTCTTGAAAATGCCTCAATGAGTGATCCGACACTGGCTGTGAGGAACCTGAACTACGATGCGACAGAGTATCATGTACAGACTGTTTCGAAGCAGAGAGAAAACAGAAAGAAGTGGGAAAACGGTAAAAAAGGGCTCTCTAATGACGAATGGCTCAGGAAGCTCGAGAAGACAGAGCCTGTGGAAATGTTAATGACAGCCGTTTTGTTTACGGGAGAAGAATGGGATTGTGCAAGTGACATCAGGGATATGATTCCTGTGCCGGATGACTATGTAAAACGCAAACCGACATGGCCATTAGAAATCATCAATCCGCATGAGATGAGTGATGAGAAAATACTGGCAATGGAAAGTAATGATATGAAGTTTTTCATGGGTGTGGTAAAGTATAGTAAAGATAGCGAAGCGATGAAGAACTTCATCGATCAATATTGCAATACATTTACAGTAAGCCCGGAGATTGCATACATTACAGGTGTTGTAACAAATACAAAGTGGCTTGAGGAAAAGTACAGATGGCAAAGAGACGAACGAGAGGAGAGTGAGAATATGTGTCTGGCATTTGAAGAATGGGAGCGAAAAGCAAGAACAGCTGGCAGAGTGGAAGGCAAAGCAGAAGGTAAGGCTGAAGGCATAGCGGAAGGCAAGGCTGCAGGTATAGCGGAAGGTATCACAAAAGGTATTACAAAAGGCATCAGTGAAGAACGTAAGAGAAATGTTCTTTCGATGCATAGCAGAGGTTTTTCTGCTGGTTCCATAGCAGATATTCTTGTTATAGAAGAAAAGGAAGTTGAGGAAATTATTTCTTCGTTGCAGGCTTGACAGGTATTTCATCAGTTCTGTGTGAAGGTTGTCTGTCATCTTGTTATGCGATTTTTGAGATAATTCCTTAGCATCGGGTGAATTGTTTTTCAAGGTAAAGAGAACAGGTATGCTGTGAAAAGGCTGTCTGTTCTCTTTTTTACCTTTATAGGCCTTTCCTTGAGCGTGACAACACTGCAGATACTATGAAGAGAATTCAGTCATAGCGCTGCAGTTGACATTTCTATGCGCATTCAGTTTCAGATCGTGTATTATTCTACACCTTCAGGAAATCAGCTACGGCTTATAGAGTGAGTCGTTGTGAAAATAGCACTTTGCTGTGGTTTTCTGGTTGTTCGTAAAAGTTTTTTTATTTTTTTGATTTTTGTAAAACCTTTTCTGTTTTCGTTCGTCTATATAGTGAAAGGAGCAGTATGTTTGAAAGATTTATCCGTATGTTCTGTAGTGTTCTTGATGCTTTGGCACTGGATCAAAAAACGATAGGAAAGATCATAGAAGAAATACAGAATGATGCGGGAAGAGAAAATGGAGGAGAAGATGATGAAAAAGTGGATGACTAATGGATTGATGGTTACAGGTATGCTTGTTGCCGGGGTTATGATGAGCGGTTGTGGGACGGATGCAGTGACGGTGTATCTTGTGACAGATGACTTACAGGTAAAGACTACATACGGCAGTCCAAAGGCAAGGGTGTCATTTGAAGACTATGGAGCTGATTATTCAGCCTTTGATGAGAAGTATGGTATGCATGATGGTGAAAGTGTTTCTACACTTGAAGGGAAACGGAATGTATACCTTGCTGGGGAAGAGTTCAAGGATAGTGTGGAGTATACGGTGACGTATCCTGAAGGCAAGGAGAATGGAGACATTGCCAATGGTGATGTCATTACCATTACGGCTTCCTATGATGAAGATGCTGCTAAGGAAGCGCATATCCGCGTTGAAAATGCTGTTTACCAGTATACAGTCAGTGGTCTTGAAGAATATAAACCGCTTGATTTGTTTGAAGGTGTAGAGGTGTATTGGGAAAATGACCAATACAACATCAATGTTGGTATTACAAACAATGAAAGCAATGAAATTCTCAAGGACATGTATTATCAGACAAAAGAGGAAACAGACGAAGGTGTAGTTACCCTGCAGGCAAATATTAGTAATGTACAGTTGTATGAACAAGGTTACTATGCCAAGGATGATGTATATGTGAAAGAGTTTGATTTGGGGAAGAAACCAGAACTATTGATGGATGTAAATGACACGGAAATCAAAGATGCATGTATGCAGTCAGCCAGAGATTATGCAGAAGCCTTTATGCGGGATTGTCCTGCGGTAACAGTGAATGATCTTGTGAATGATACAACTGCAGATATTGTGAGTTATGAAGTTACCGAACCAGAAATGCCAAGACATGGCTTTGCCACCATCAAAATTACCTTCAACTTGTCTGATGGTACAAAGCTTACAAGAGAAAAGACAGCCTATGTATTCCGTATGGCAGATGGGACACTAGATGATATGAAAGACTACAGCATGTCATCTTGTGAAGTAAGGCGTTTCGACTTGGTTCTCTAAGCAAAATTGCGTAAACTGATAGAAGAACAGGTGGGAAAGAATATGGATAAAGAGAGATATGAACAATTGATACAGGAAGGCAGAATGTTTATGCATAACATGCATGGGGATGAAACAGATGAGGAATGGACTTCTGACCAGATCAAGAAGCTTCCCCAGCCACCACTGGTCAAGGAACAGATGACTGAGGAAACAATTGCTTTAAGCAGAGATTTTTCAACGGTCATACAGGAACAGGATTTCTTTACAGTTCTCAAGGCAAGAAAGAGCAATCGTGTCTATACCGATGGAACGATGACCATAGACCAGTTGTCGTTTCTGCTTTGGGCTATACAGGGTGTGAAGGACATTCGTGGCAAGAACTATGCAACACTGAGAACTGTACCAAGTGGAGGGGCAAGACATCCATTTGAGACATATTTATTTGTTCGTAACATTGAAGGGTTAAAGCAGGGTTTATACCATTACCTGCCTATGTCACATAGCATTGAATACCTGAAGAGTGTTGAAGACATAGAAGAAGTGATGAACAAAGCAGTATGTGAACAGGCATGGGTAAAGAAAGCCAATGTGTTGTTTGTGTTTACGTGTGTACCATATCGTGCAGAGTGGCGTTACAGCTATGATGCCCATCGTACAGCACTCATTGACCTTGGTCATGTTGGTGAAAACCTGTATCTTTCGGCAGCTTCTTTGAACCTTGGCACATGTGGTATCGCCGCCTTTGATGACTTCTTTACCAATGACTTCCTTGGTATTGATGGAAATGAAGAATTTGTTTGTTATACACAGCCTGTAGGTACAGTACAGGCTGAAGACAAGGCAAAAGAAGACGCATTCTACAGCTTCCTGGATGAGGAATGAGTATGGAAAGAAGTATTGGGGAACTTGTCATACAAACAAAAAACAGGGATGAAAAGGCAGCAGAAGAACTGATTCGTCTGACAGAAAGTAAAGCCTATGCCATCGCAAGAGCACTATGTCGTAATGAACAGGACGCCAAGGATGTTGTACAGGATTGTTACATGAAAGCGTTCAGTCAGCTGGACAGGCTCAATGATCCAGCACGCTTTGAGCCATGGCTTTCTTCTATGGTCAGAAATGCATGCTATGACCTCTTCCGTTCTTCTGCCTATGCAAAGACAAATGTGTTCTCAGACATTTCTTCTGAAAATGATGAAGGTGATGTCATAGAACTGGAACCGGTGGATATGCATACTTCCTTTCAACCGGAAATGCGTCTTGATGAAAAGACAAAGCAACAAATTGTCTTTGACATTCTTGCAAAACTTCCGGATGAACAAAGAGCAGCGATAGTCTGTATGTACTATGAAGATATGAAGATTTCTGACATTGCGGAAGAGATGCAATGTTCAGAGAATACGGTGAAAAGCAGATTGAACTATGCCCGTAAGAAGATTGCGGAAGAAGTAGAAGAGTATGAGAAGAAGTACGATATAAGACTGTACAATGTTGCGCCTCTTCCATTGTTCTTTGCATGGTTTACTTCCACAACAAAAGATATGGAAGTTTCGATGGCCAATATCATCACAAAGAAAGCGTGTAAAAAGATTATCAAAGGTACTATTGCAAAACATAGTACAAAAGCACTGCTTTCTTCACAAGCATCCCAAGCAGTAACAAAAACAGGTCTTTCTACTGCCGCAAAGGTTACGCTTTCCGCAACAGTTGGTATTGGTGTTACAGCGGGTGTAACCACAGCTGCAGTAAAGGTGTATGAAAACCATGAAGCAAAAACACACAATAGTACAACCATTACTTCTAATGAAGCACTGCCTTCTACACTCATCAAAGATGAAGTCATTAATCCTGTTATCTGGGCAGTAGATCCGGATGAACATGCGTATGACAATGTAGAAAGTATGACGTTTCTGTCGGGAAGATCTACCGATTGGCATGAATTTCCTTATGGCCAAATTGGTTATCCTTCTCAATGGAGTAATGCTGGATATAGTGCAAATGTAATGCTTGCCAGGTTCGCGGATGGGTATACGTTGTACAACTACGATGGTGAAGAACTGCTTGATGAACATTTTGCGTATATTGGATTGGTTCCATGGGCGTGGGAAGACAGGAAAGATAAGAAATTATATTGTGCAGATGAAGAGCCATGGGATGGAAATTATGATAATGCAAAAAATAGGATGAATGATGGAAGTGTGCCAATGACGGTCAGGGAATTGAGCTTGAATTATATATTAGCGGAAGAGGAAAAAGTCTTGAAACAGACTGCAGATGTAGGTGGACCATATGATTTTGATGTCATTATTGATGGTAAAGTGTATATGCAATACGATATTTTCCAAGAACTCAGACAACCTGGAGAAGAATATGTTGGTTCAGAAGATAATGCGCTTGATAATACCTATATATCGCCAAGGGACAGGATTCTGCGGGTGTGTTCTCCCGATGATTATGTAACTGTTATTGGTGGTGCTGCAATCAAAAATGATGGCACGATTTGCCCAACATTTGATTATCAGCAGGTTGGTGTAATGGTGAATGGAATAACTGCAGTGAAGAATGAACCATTCACAAGATACTACACCGCGGAAAATGTGGACAGAGACCTTTCAAAAGGTGAAGTAGCCAATGGCGGAAGTCTTGCTATATTGAATGCTTATACTGGTAAGTTGGTAACTGGTTTTGAATATGATGCGCTTGGTGTTACAACGGAAGGTTTTACACCAGTGAAGAAAGGTGACAAGTGGGGACTTGTCAGAGTCTATGATGGAGAGGTTGTCATTGATTGTATTTTGGACAACATTTCCAATGTATATGCTGGAAAAGTATATGTGGAATATGAAGGAAAGAAGGGTGTTCTTGCATTGAATACAACATTAGGTCTTGGCATTGAAATCAATGCAGAGACGCTTTCATGATGTAAATTGAAAGGATGAAAAGATAATTGATATGGATATTTTGAAGAGTTTTGTTTTTGATGCGCTCATTCCGGGCTTTAAAGTAATGTTTCAGCTGCAATGGCAGGGAATATTATTATGCATTGTTTTTGGACTTGTGACTTTGTGGTATAGAAACCATGCCAGAAGTGGTGGCATGCAGGGCTTTATGGAAGCACTCAGCAGCATAGCCGCAAGTGCACCGGTGTATTTTGTGACACAGAAGCTGTATGAAGGTATTTATGGAAAGGAGAATGAAAGATGAGAAGTGTTGCTGAAATTGTGCTTGATTCTATCTTTGGAGCTGGTTTTCTCTTTCTGATGATCATTGCTTTTGTTGGACAGGCGGTTGTTGATTTCCTGGACCATTATTTCTTTATCACATTGTTCATTATTCTCTAGTTGCGTACAGGCAAGAGGTTTCTTGCCTATGCATTTTCAAATGAAGGAAAAGAGAAAGTCAATCAGGATATTATCCAACCAATCAAAAGAGGCCGTCTTCTGGAACAGTGGTATTGGTTTTCTCAAAGGGCGAGAGATCAGAAGTTGCAGAAGAGATAAACCCGGTATTGAGGAAAACTCTTTACAAATTAATGATGACCAGCAGTGCGTTGCATTGCTGGTTTTTTGCTGCCTGGAACTGAAGGTCAGACATTGTACAGGGATGTATTCAAAACATGGGCCGGAAGATATAAAGTGCATATGTGCCTTGAAAATGCTTCGGCGGGTGATCCGACACTTGCCATCAGAATATTGAACTATGATGCCACGGAATATCATATCCAGATGGTGGCAAAGCAGAAGAAAACAGGAAGAAGTGGAAAGCCAGGAAGAAAAGAGAACTGACACAAGAAGAGTGGGATAGTGCAAGAGATATCAAAGATATGATTGAGGTTCCGGATGAATATATCAGATGGAAGCCGTCATGGCCATTATGGATTATCAATCCACATGAGATGAGTGATGAAGAAATTCATTGAAACGCATTGCAATACATTTACAGTAAGTCCACAGATTGCTTACATCGCTGGTGTTGTGACGGATATGAAATGGCTTGAGAAAAAGTATGCAGAGAAACGAAATGAAAGGGAAGAAGGTGAAAATATGTGCCTTGCATTTGAAGAATGGGAAAAAAGAGCAATAACAAAGGGAAAAGCTGAAGGTGTCGGTGAAGAAAGATGAAGAATTGTGATGACAAAATATGCCAAAGGATATTCAGCTGTGGAAATTGCAGAATTATTGGGAATCGGATTACAGGAAGTGGAAGATATCATTGCTGCAGCACGTGCATGATGGAGGTCATTGAGGTGGCCTCTTTTTTTGTAGTGTTGGGATGAAGAACCGATAACAAAGAATAGTTAAGCAAATGACATGAAATGTAAAAAAAGTGATAAAATACGCTTTTTTGCGGGGGGGGTATAGATTTATGGGCGCATATCCGTTGACAATGGTCTTTCTTTTTTGTATAAACAAAGCCTGTATAGTCACAGGTGTGACTAATACGTTACTTCATTGAACAGAATGTAGAACATTTTGTCATTGTATATGTGGGGCATGCAATGGAAAAAAGATATGTGAAACAGTTCTGTCAGATGGTATTTGCTGCTTTGTTGCTTGTGGGAGCTTTCCAACCGGTAAGCGCAACAGAGCCAAATGATACAGATGTGACAGAAACAGAAGAAATAGCAGGAGATTCTCTTCAGGATACTGAGGAGAATTTTGACGTACCTGCAGTTTCTTCTGAACCTGTTTCATCACAAGAACCACTTCCTTCCATGACACCAGAAGTAACGGAAACACCTGTTCCTTCAACTGTGCCAGAAGATAATCAGAATAGTACTATTGTTGTAGAATCATGGACTGTTGATTCAGATGTACTTATTTTTGAAAATGATCAGTATTTTTTGAATCTTTCTGCTTCTATAGATTCACCAGTTAGTCAGGATGTTGTGTCCTCTATGTTGCCGTCGCATGTTCTTATTCAGGATGGTTCTGCAGTACCAGTAACATGGGATATTTCTGCTATTCCAGAAGAAGGTATAACAGGTGATGGTACATATGTTGTGAATGGCACATTAGGGGATGGTTATACATTTGCAGAGGGTGTGAAGACTATAACCGTACAAGTTGTAACAACAGGAGCAGAGGTACTTGCCTTGAATGATGACAAGTATCTGGTAAATGACACAGTGTCTCCTGGTGGAACAGTGATCAATCTTTTTGATTATTGGGTAAGTGATGACAGATTTGCGGCAGATACTCATATTAATGCCTGGGATTCAAATAGTGGCATTAACCAGGGACATAACCTCAAATTCTTCAGCAGTGCAGATGATGATCAATACATTAACAGTTGGAAAGCTAATAATGTTACTGGTGGCATCAAAAGCGGAATTGTTCAAAATGTCCTTGGAGAAGATGGATATCCAATTCTATCTAAGCAATATAGTATTGATAAAAAATATGGTGACTCACTAAATTATCTGTTTAATAGTTCTTCAGAAGGCAATGGTCAGCCGGGCAAAACTGCATATATGGATGTGAAGGGACTTTTGCAATCTGGTTATACAGAAGATGGAGAGTATAACGGTTACTATTATTATGATGCCAAAAGGAATTTTGCAGTGTTCGATGAAACTGAAAATGACTTTGATGTCTATAACACATGGGGTGTAAAAGAAGGACATCTTGCGGATTCTTCAAATGGACAGTTCTTTCCATTCAATTCAGCAGCTGATGTTTTTGATGAATCTGGCAATGGACTAACACAGAAAGACATCTATGGTGATAGTAATACCCTTCATCATCTTTTTGGACTCTCCATGACATCTCGTTTTATTCAGCAGAATGGTGGTAAGAATAATGGAAATCCAGTTATTTATGATTTTTCTGGCGATGACGATGTCTGGATCTTTATTGATGGAGTACTAGTTGGAGATCTTGGTGGTGTACATAACCATGCGGAGATATCGATTGATTTTTCAAACGGAGACATCAAAATCACGCAATATCCACAGGGAAACAAAAATGGAATTACTTCAACATCAACTCTCAAGAAAAATTTCACTGAAGCAGGAAAAGAAAATTCTGTTACATGGTCCGGCAATACATTTGCGGATGATACCTATCATACATTGAGTTTTTTCTATCTTGAACGTGGTGGTGGGGCTTCAAACATGAAGCTGAAATACAATCTTGTTACGGTACCGGAAAGTTCGATTGTCAAAGTTGACCAGACTGGAGACAAGATAGAAGGTGCTGGATTTGAATTGAAAATCAAAAGCAAGACAGCTGATACAGAAGAAGTAGTCGCTTCAGGTACAACGAATGCCAATGGGACATTGGTTCTTTTGAATCCAGACACAAAGTTGCCAATTGGACTGAAGGATCTCAGAACAAAATATGATGAGTTTAAGACAAACAACAATAATGATGCTGAAATCATTCTTTATGAAAAGACAATACCACCAGGGTATCGTGGCATACAGGAAGTTCCACTGTATTTTGTGGAAAATGAAAATGTCGATGAAGATATTCTTCTTGTAAGCGACTATTGGAGTAATGGCTCATATGCAATGCCACAGGTAACAACTAAGCTGAAGTCAACTGTGACATATTATGATCCAGTTAATCACAGCACTGTCGGAACAATCCCTTTAACAGCTGGCAGTAATGAATATGATGGGAAACTGTTTGCGGTTGTTCTGAAAAAGATAGATGATACATGGCGACCGATTTCCGGAACATATGAAGAAGGGTATACGGTAGCCGAAAACGGTAATATGTCTTCTGTTATCGAAGCTGCCAGAAAAAACTGGTATCCATTCCAGTTGACCAACAGTACAGCGTATGAGGTCAATGTTACAGAACTTCCAGGCGATATCACCAGGTATTATCACTTTGATCAGACGAATAATGCGGAATATGCAGTTGGCTATTATTACACAACAGCAGATTCAGCAGCACAAATTACAGAAAACAATACGTTTCCAATTTACTATCCGGGACTTACAGGAAGTGAAGAAAATATAGAGAAAAGAGTTTTCAGTTCCCGTATCTATGTACCAAATATCAAAAACCGGATTATTGTGCAAAAACTGGATGATCAGAATGATGGATACTATGTTGCAGGAGCTAAATTCAACTTGTACAAAGAAGACCAGGTTGAACAGACAAATGATGGAAAGTATCAATTGAAAGCAAATCAGACGCCTTATGATACATGTTCAACTAGTATTTCCATGCTGGAAGACCAGAAAGTTGACCTGATTGGAGCAAACTCCTTTCCTACAGCAGGGAAGACTCTGGATTATGGAACTTACTTCATTCAGGAAGCACCACTCAGTGAACAATCCAGGTATACCATCGTTCATAAAGATGAACAAGACAATATTGTTAGCGAAACTGTTCCTTCAGATGCATATATTGTCAATCCTGCACTGGTTAAAGTGGTTGTTCATGAAACAGGTATTTATGCCTATGCAGGTGAAGCGGATGTGAATGATGGAGTAGATGTGCAATATGGTGTAGGAGCAATTGTCAGAAGTATGCTTCGCTTTGCGGAAGAAGATGATATTGATACTTCGCTACACGATATCATCGCTTCTCTGCTGACTAGTACTGCAGGTGCTACAGCAAATCCTGCAGAAAAAACTTATACAAAGGATGTAACACAAGGAATTCTTGATCTTGCGTATAACACAAGTAATGCTCTTTATGAATATGGACCGGTTGAAACAGATGGAAAGACAGCATTCACCGTTGATTCCGGATGGGCAAAGGTAATGATCCAGCAATGCCCCGATCCAAAGCATCGTGTTCTTTCCAGTTCTGATTTCCAACAACTGGGAGAAAAAGATTTATCCAATTTATTCTCCAGATCGGTTATTGTCCGGGTAAAGAACCAGAGTGCTGGTGAACTCAGACTGACAAAGCAGGTGAAATTGAATGAAAGGCAAGAAGGTCTATATGAAGATCAATCCTTTGCATTCAATCTTCAGTTAGATGCAAGCAACCTGAGCGTGGCGTTTGATGCAGCACTTCCAGATAGATTGACTGCTAAAGTCTATGATTCACAAGGAAAAGAGACGCAATCAATTTCGTTGAAAAAGGAAGATAACATATACTACCTGGATTCAACAAATAAGACCGTTTCTTTAAAGGATGGCGAAAGCATATTGATTGAACAGCTACCTGCAGGAATCAGTTTTGCTGTCAGTGAGGTTGAAAACACTTCATTTATTACAGATGTGTCTTCACAAGTGGTGACAATGAAGGATGGAACAAAACAGAGTTTAGAAGGTTCTAATGATCCTTTGGATAATCCAGGAATTGGTATAAAACCACAATCGGGCACAATCTATAAATCAATGCGTACAGAAGTAACTTATACAAATACTTTGACAGAGTTTGCATTTATCAAGGTTGATGAAACCGGAAATACACCACTTTCCAACGCTGTGTTTGCGTTGTATGAATTGAAAACAGATAATGCTGATGATTATAAGAACACGGTATTGAAAACAGATTCTGATGGAAAGATTACAGATATCAATCAGGAAAACGATTGGGATCTGATCAAAGTCGTCACATCTGATAAAGATGGTGTAATTTCTTTCTCCGGAATTTCTTATACGGCTAAAGAATTCCGGTTGGTGGAACTGACTGCACCACCTGGATATACAGTTCCAACAGGGCAATGGCGCATTGTTTATGACGAAGGAACACAGTCCTTTATGCCGGTTAAAGATGCTTCTGGTGTAAAGAATCCACCAGCAATCGAAGAAATAAAACCTGGAAGAACGGATGGTATTCAATATCAGATACGCAATTATAAACCACAAGATCTCCCCTCTTCAGGTAATACAGGTATCAGCTGGTTTATGAAAACAGGTGGAGCATTGATGATATGTTCTGCACTGGTTATGGTTATTCTCTATAAAAGGAGAATAGAAAAGAACAAAGGTATAGAAGAGTAAAAGCTCTTGTATATAGCAAAAAAATAAAGAGGAGAATGAGGAAATGAAAAAGGTAAGGCAGTTATTTACAAGACTCGCAACCATGTTTCTTGCAGTAATGTGTGTAATTGGCATGGGGACACCGGTAATGGCTTCAAATGTAATACCGAATGAAGGTAGTTTTACTGTCGGTGGCTTGGATATGTCTGCAGAAGGAATTGAGGTTAATGCATATCAAATTATCTCTGTAAATGTTGATGATATTGGTCAAGCTGCTAATCCGCTTTATATCTGGGATGATAGCGTTGCTTCCTGGATGGGGGATCCATATGCAAGCTACAAAAATGTGATTGATAACGTAAATTATGTTTCTGATACATTTAAGAAACAAGTAACGGAAGGGACAGAAACAAGTGGTGTATCCCAAGAAGATGCTACAAAATTTTATGAAGAACTTGCAGCTGAAATTCGTAAAACTTCTGGATCATCAATTGATATTACTCCAACAACTAAATATCGTACAAACTTTGGAGAAGCGGGCACTGCTAAATTTGAAAACATGGATCCGGGTGTATATCTGATTACAGTAACAGGCGGTATAAAGACCTATCAGCCAACTGTTGTTACACTTCTTCCAACATATTCAGAAGAGAATGATGAATGGACGATTACTCCTGCAGTTGGCATTGATGGAAATACAACAGTAAAAAGTGTAAATCCTGCTATTACCAAGACAGTTACAGAAAAGGCGACTGTAGCTGTAGGTGATGTAGTTAAGTATAAGCTGGATGTTACAACTCCGGATTATCCGATCAATTCAGCAAACAA
>CASEPS010000036.1 GCA_949289855.1 uncultured Erysipelotrichaceae bacterium | reverse complement strand
CTTTGGGGGTGACAGAAAAGGTTACAGAAAGGGTGACAGATCGCAACATCAACGTCAGATAATTGGGAATATGACATTCAAAAACCGCAATTATTACTGAGTTTTCGTACAATATGATTAGAGAATGCTGTATCGCAGATCAGTCACCTTTGGAGGGTGACTGTAAAGGTCTTTGGAAGGTTACTGATAAGGTGACTGATCGCTTTAACCGTCAGGTATTTGGTGATGTGACATGCTGAAAACCGCCATTATTACTGGGTTTTCGTGCGATATGCTTTGAAAATACTGTACCGCAGATCAGTCATCTTTGGGGTGACTGTAAAGGTCTTTGAAGGGTTACTGATAAGGTGACTGATCGCAAAAAAGTTACAAGCCTGGTTACAGAAAAAAGCCCTCATTTGTGAGGGCAGTGGTCAGTCTATGATGGTATGTCCTTCGTTAGTCAGGATTTGTAATGCAGTGTTGAATTGTTCCTGTTTGATCAGGATGTAGTCGGTGTTGTAGGTGGAAATGGCAAAGATGGAAATGTTGTTGTTTGCCAGAATTGAGGCTATTTTTGCCAGGATGCCAATGAGTGAGAAGTCTAATACACCTTCTATGCAAAATGCATTCCAGCCATCATCACGTTTTGTGGTATTTGCTGGTACTGCTGTTGTTGGACAGACGAGGGAGTTTTCTTCGTCTGTTTTTTGTGGGAAACAGTACGGTATATCCATGTTGACCATGGTATAGTCTTCTACCTGACATACGGTGAATTCCTGTGAAATGACTTTGAGTTTCATGAGATTTCCTCTTCTTTTTGTGGCAGTTCAAAGGTATTGATGAAGTCAATAAGAAAGGAAGAAATGGTCACTGTCACAAGGGAGAAGATAATTCTTGTGACGGGTATATAAGATAAGGAAAGTAAGAGAACGGTGATGTCTGTAAAGAGATAGCATTTTGAGAGTTTCCATTTTGTGGCATTGGATATGGTCAGTGCCAGGGCATCGTCTCCTCCACTGGATCCACCCTGTCTGATGATGAGACCTACACCTATACCAACAAAGCATCCACCTAGTAGTGCAGCGATGAGTGGTTTATCAGTGAAGTCTGGCAACATGAAGGGGAATGCTTCCCATACCTTATAAAATAAGGAGACACATAGTGTGGAGATCAAGGATATGCGGATGAATTGTCCGCCCAGAGCTTTGTATGCCATCAGGTAGCAGGCAATGTCGAGTATTGGGGTAATGTAGGCTGGTGAGATGTTCAGCCAGTGTTCAATCAATAACATTGCGCCTAGTATTCCACCTTCAGTGATGCCGGTACGCTGGTGGATGTTATGAATGCCAAAGGAGCAGATGACTGCACCTATGATAATGATCAGTACTTTCTTTGTTGTGATGCCGGATGTCAGGTGGCGATATAGTTTTTTCATAAGTCACCTCCTAATTGAAAATGAAGGATGAGTTCATCGCTCATCCTTGTTTTTGTTTTCCTGTTTTAACTGTTCTAGTCCTCTGCGGATCAGTTCTACCGTGGCTTCTGAGCGGGTCTGGTACCGGTTGGTAAAACGAAAGTCTTCAATTTCATCGAACAGTTTCTGGTCGACAGATACAGTATATCTTTTGTTTTCAGTTGCCATGGTATCACCTCCCGTCTTTATCAGGCGCTATGTAAGACAGTTAACCGCATGTGTTAACAATTGTCAAGTCGGTGAGATGTGCAGTCTGTCGGGAAAATGTGCATTTTGTCGCCCTTGGACATTTTTTGCAGGAATGAAGCGCTATTATTTGGGTGTACAAAGAAAAGCGACAGAAAAAAAGCCATCAGGTTAACATATGTTAATGCAAAAGATGGTAAAAAGTTCTTAAATTATTAAGAATAGTCATTTTCTGGTGTGGGGGTAATGAAATGGCTGAGCGTAGTGAAGTAAAGGGCTTCCTGCAGAATGTGCTTGGGTTGTGCGACCCGGCGCTTGTGGAACTGCTGGGGGAGCGCATGACAGTGATTCATGCAAAAAAGGGAGATGTGTTGCAGAAGCGTGGCATGCCGGTCAATGAGATTTATTTTCTCAACAGCGGGCTGGTGCGTGGATATTATACCGATGCCAATGGCAATGATGCGACGGATTGTTTTGTCGTTGTGCCCGGGTCTCCGGCTGTGTCATGTCTGCCTTTGGACAAGCCTTCACCAATTGCATTTGAGGCATTGGAGGAAAGCGTGCTCTATGCCATAGATGTGGAAACGGTTATGGAGCTTCTTGCAACGAGCCATGAGATGCTTGCATTGGAGAATCAATTGCTTCGTAATGCGTTGCAGCTGCATTGGGAAAGGGAAATGATACTTGCCCAGTGTTCGGCAGCGGAACGATATCTGGCATTTTTGAAGAAGTTTCCGGGTCTCATTGACAAAATAAATCACAAATTGGTTGCATCTTATCTTGGAATTACGCCTGTTCAGTTGTCAAGGGTGAGGCATTCTTTGAAAACAGATGGAAATTTACATAATCCGGAGGAAAACATTGCATCTATAATTGAGCCTTTATTTACAGAAAAACTGTAGATTCGGTATAATATTCACAGGTTCACTGAACCAGTGCATCAAAGTGTGGGGGAAGATGTATGAAGCGTGAAGTGTTGGAGATAACAGTTGATATACCAGAAGAGATGGAGAAGGAGATTCGTTCTCTTTCTGGTGGTGAAAATATAAATGGTTTTATACATGATCTGATCGTCCGTGGTCTGAGTTGTGTGGAAAAGGGCAGTGGTGCTGCCTGAGGCCAGGAGGATCTTTTTCATAAAGTTGGGAAGAAATGATTCATAGCATCCATGATAAGGAGGGAAAAGCAATGAAAATCATGAAATCATTTAAAAGACTCGCAATGTCTCTTGTATTGACATTCATGGCTGTGGGCATGCTTGTTGTGCCAACAGCAGTGCGCGTCAGTGCGGATGAGAACACAGCGGTCACAGAAGACAAGAAAGGTGTCTTGCAGGTCAAGGTCGTCTATATTGACGATTCTAATGTATCGCATGATATCCAGTCTGGTACTGCATTTTTGATCAATGATACAACTGCTCTTACAGCAGAGCATGTTGTTTCTGTCGATGATGAAACGATGCAGGCTGTTGCGGATATGTGGGGTAATGGCAAGACTGCTGAGCAGTGCCGCAGCAAGCTGCAGATTGTGATCAACGTATTGCGTGATAACACAATGACCGCAACGGTACAGACAAGTTCCACAGAACTTGATGTTGCTGTGCTGGCATTGCAGCAGGCTATCAACAACCGTACATATCTTTCCATTCGTGAAAGTTCCACAGTACAGCAGACCGAAAACTGCTATGCACTTGGTTTCCCGGCAGACTTCCAGCCACTCCAGACAGTACAGACATTCACTTCTGAAGATGTCACTATCCAGAATGGTCAGGTTTCCAAGATTGCGGATATCACAACAAATACAGGTACTGCTTCTTATGTTGTTTCCAGTGCAAAGATCACTTCCGGTTTCTCTGGTGGACCACTGGTTGATGAAGAAGGCCGTGTCATTGGTGTATTGAAGGGTTCCACTTCCAGCAACTACTTTGATCAGGACTACTTCTATTCTGTGGCGACAGATGAAATCATTTCGATCCTCGATTCCTGGGGTATTGAATATACAGCTGCAGATGGAACTGTACCAACACCTGATGATGAAACAGATGAACCGGTTGCTTCTGCAGAGCCTGTTGTTACTGCGGATAAGAGTGCTTTGAGTGCTGCGATTGATGAAGCAAATGCAATTGATACAGCTGATTATACAGATGAGAGCGTTGCTGAGTTTGAAGCAGCATTGTCACTGGCTAATGATGCCAATGAGTCTGCAGATGCTACACAGGATGAAGTGGATGAAGCATTGGATCAGCTCACAGCTGCTCAGGATGCTCTGGAAGAAAAGGGTGGTTTCCTCTCTCTTCCGATCATCATCGGTATTGCGGCAGTTGTCGTTGTCATCATCATTGTGATTATTGTTCTTGTGGTTAAGGGTGGAAAGAAGAAGGAAGCGCCAAGCTATAGTTCTATGCCAACTCCAGAAACACCGATGCCACCGGTGAACAACAGCTACACAGTCAATGAAGAAGCAAAGCCGATGAATTCTCCAATGCCTCCATATAGTGGTTCTCAGGATACAACGGTACTTGGTGGTTCAGCTGGTGAAACAACAGTACTTGGCGGCTCAGCTGGAGAAACAACGGTTCTCAACCAGCAGACATATGGAACACTGGTTCGTAAGAAGACTGGCGAAAAGGTTGTCATCAGTAAGGATCACTTCCGCATTGGTCGTGAAAGAAGCAATGTTGATTACTGCATTTCTGATGACTCCAATGTTGGAAGACTCCATGCTGAAATTGTTTCTGCTGGTTCCAAGACATATGTAGTCGATAAGAACAGCCGTAACTCTACATTTGTGAATGATGTACGCTGCACACCTAATGAGAGAGTTGAGCTCAAGGATGGTGACAGAGTCATGTTTGCGGATGATGAGTACACATATCATCAGTTCTAAGAAGTAAACGGGTAAGGAGGAGAACAGTATGAACTTCATGACGGCAAATTATACCGATGTCGGCATCAAAAAGAAGACAAATCAGGATTCTATGTTAATTCTGCAGGCATCGACAAATGCCGGAAATGTTCTTCTCGCTGCCCTTTGTGATGGCATGGGCGGGCTCTCGAAGGGAGAGCTCGCATCTGCCACCATGATCAAGCTGATCGCGCAATGGTTTTCTGAGAAATTGCCAAAGTTATTGGAGAGTGGTTTTGACAGAAACCAGTTATGGGACCAGTGGGCAAAACTGGTCAATGAAGGCAGTGACATGATTGCGGACTATGGGGCGCAGATTCATGTCAACCTTGGTACGACCGCGGTCGCCTTGCTCATCGTGGGTAATAGTTACTACATTTTGAATGTTGGTGACTCCAGAGTTTATCTCATCACAGATAAATGCAACCAGATGACAAAAGATCAGACATATGTGCAAAGGGAAATGGATGCCGGACGGATGACACCGGAGCAGGCACTCAATGATCCACAGCGCAATGTCCTTCTGCAGTGTATTGGCGCAAGCCGTACAGTTGTGCCGGATTTCTCTTTCGGTACAGTGCAGCCAAACCAGGTATTCATGCTTTGTTGCGATGGATTCCGCCATGTGATTTCTCCGGATGAGTTCTATCAGGCATTCAATGCCAATGTGCTCACGTCAAAGGAAGTGATGGTGGAAAACCTGAAGAAGATGACAAAGCTGAATATTTCACGGAATGAAGATGACAACATCAGTGCGATACTGATCAAGACGTTGTAGAAAGGCGGGTACAGAATGCTTCAGATAGGATCTGTTCTTGATGGAAAATACAAGATTCTGCAGGAAATCGGCCATGGTGGCATGAGCGTTGTGTATCTTGCTTTGAATGAACGTGCCAATAAGACATGGGCGGTCAAGGAAGTACGCAAAGATGGCGGCAATGATAAATCGGTAGTGAGTCAGGGGCTTGTTGCAGAGACGGAAATGTTGAAGAAACTTTCACATCCGAATCTGCCAAGCATTATTGACGTTATAGACAAAGATGACAGTTTCATCATTGTCATGGATTATATCGAAGGTGGTTCTTTGCAGAAGCGCCTTGAAAAGATGGGACCACAAAATGCGGATGATGTTGTGAAATGGTCATTGCAGCTGGCGGATGTGCTTGGTTATCTGCATAGCCGCAAGCCACCGATCATCTACCGTGATATGAAACCGAGCAATGTCATGTTAAAGCCGGATGGCAATGTATGTCTCATTGACTTTGGTACAGCGCGTGAGTACAAACAGACAAGTTCTGGTGATACGACATGGCTTGGTACAAGAGGATATGCGGCACCTGAGCAGTTTGGTGGTCATGGTCAGACCGATGCGAGGACTGATATTTATACGCTTGGTGCGACGATGTATCACCTGTTAACAGGGTATAGTCCTGCGGATACGCAGTTCATTATCTATCCGATCAGCCGGTTCAGACCAGAGCTTGCGGGTACGGGTATTGAAAAGATAGTCGCAAAGTGTTGTCAGCCTGACCCAAAGGACAGATATCAGTCATGTGCGGAGCTGACCTATGCTTTGGAGCATGTGCATGATGAAGATGACACAGTGCGCAAGTCAAGGAACAGAAAGTGGTATTCCTTCCTCGCTTCCTGCGGTGTGACAGTACTTGGTGCTGCCCTTGCCATCATGTTCTCCATCTTCAAAACAAATGCGATTAATACAAGTTATGACACCTATATTTCTCAGGCAGAGGCAAGCAGCTTCGAAAGAGCTGTGGAGTTCTATCGCAGTGCGATGGAATTACAGCCTGAGAATGAGGAAGCGTACATGGGGTTGTTAAACCTCTGTGCTTCGGATTATACGATTACTAACGAAGAGCGGGAAGCTATTGAGTCCTGTATTAACAGTACAAGGAGTTCCAATGCGGGAACCCGCAGTAATCTGGAGATTTTCAAACAGCGTAACCCTGATGGGTATGACCAGTTTGAATATCAGCTTGGCACAAGTTACTTTGTCGGCTACAGCGGTGGCAAACGGGAGGCATATAACTGCCTTGGCAATGTTATTGAAAGTGAAAATCTCACAGACAATGAAAGAACTGTTGCCAATACGTATTACCTGTTAGCGGATTACTATGTGCAGCTTGGTGATTCAGCCGCTCAGCAGAACAATGACAAAGATGATGGCTTTGGCTGGGCAAAGACAAATGTTTCTTACAACCAGTTGTGGGAAAACCTGTATGCGATTGTTGAGGATTCAGAAACGGTTTCCGAGAAAGCAGGTGGTGGTGACTATGCTGCAGCGATGTATAGAGAAACCGCAAATCAGATTGCTTCGAATATTTCACATTTCAGAAGCGATGGTGTTTCGATGAATGAAATCCGCAATGCGATTGATGAAGGCAGAGCCTACATCAGTAATCTGCAGGAAACAAACACAAATGGTTCATTGATTGAACAGACAACCCAGGCTCTGGATAGTGCGGAACGCACATATGAGTCTTACATGAATATTTCCGCCGGTACTGCTAGTTAAAGGAGAGAGACATGGGAGAAGAAGTGATTGCTTTATATGACCTCTTGTTCTGGCTGTCTCTTGGACTTGCCGGAATTGGCCTGATCTTTTCCATCCTGACATTCTTTGTATTCGATATCCGTACGATCTTTGCGATCAAGACGGGTCATGCCGAGAAGGTTTCGATGCAGAAGACTACAGAAAAGAATGCGGCAACAGGACAACTGAAGGAAGACTACTCGTTTGAATATAACACCATGACGATGGGCCGGAAGACAAAGAAGATTTTCACTACCGGCAAGACGGGAAATACTTCCAAGCAGGTTGCAGCTGAGACGACACAGCTCAATCAGAAACCTGCACCTGTTTCCAATGAGGCAACTGTTCCGGATGTTCCGGTACAGGAAGCACCAGTCCATTCATCAAATGGATTTGTGATTACAGAAAATGTCATGGTTATACATACAAATGAAGTCATTGAACAAATGATATGAGGGAGAGAGGAATTATGTTAAATATGAAAGGAATGTTGGCAAAACTGTTCTCGGCTGTTCTGGCATTGGGTATGGTCATCCAGCCAGTGACACCATTAACAAGCCCGATTATTGTATTTGCGGAGGGTGAAGGTGGTACTACAGAGACTCCTACAGCTCCAGAACCTTCATCACCATCTACACCAGGTGCACCAGAACCAGACCAAGGTGGTAATGGTAATCAGACACCTGGTGAAAATGAAGATGAAACAACTGGTAATACCGGGACAGGAAACGAAGGTGGACAGACAGGTGGATCTGGTGGTTCAGATGTAGGTGAGCCACCACTGTTGAATCTTCCTGATTCTAAAGGGCATTATTTGCATATTGCTGAAGATGCAAATAACAAGGGACTCTTTACAATCAGTCTTGTTTATCCATCTGAAACAGGCATTGAATTTCCTACAGATTATTTCTTCAGTAATTATGATGTCAATCTGACAGCAGATGTATTGGTGAAGAATTCAGATGGTTCTCCTAACAATGAATTGAGCAAAACAGATGCTTCAGTTGCTTTTGTGTATAATGCTGAAACAAAAACTGCAACAGCTGATGTCAATTCATTGACTAATGGATTAAGTGGTTATTATGTAACTATTAGTGGATTGGATGTAACATATACACCTAAAGCTGGTCTGGAAGTTGATCCATATGAAGTAAATGTATTTGGTGACGATGGAAAATCTGCTATTACTTCTTGGAAAAATAACTATGACTTCAGAGAAGTGAGTGTAGAAATTTCTGATTATGATAAAGAAAAGAAAACATACACTGCAAAAGTAAATAATCCGAAAATTGGTGTGCAGTATACTTTGCAACTTGTCGCTGATGGAACTACTGTGGCAAAAAGCGAACCTGTATATTCAGCATCAGTTGCATCTTCTATTACTTTAACTTTGAATTATCTTACTTATGATAAGTATCCAGGGACATACTCGGTTGGTGTGTTTGAAGGAACTACTTCATTGGATGGTAAAAAAGATAATGTTAGTTTTGATTACACTGCACCACAATTAACAAATCTTTCTGTGGTTTCAGTCGATGAAAATACTGATAAAGTCGTTGCAGAATTTGATGAAGAAATGGATGCTTCTTCTCTTAAGCTTGTTCTCAATTATGCGAATAATGTTGCCAGATCTTCGGGTACTGTTGAAGTAAATGGTTTTGCCAGAGAAGAAGAGGTTGGTTATAAGTACTCAGCTTCATTAGCAAATCTTGATAATGAGAACAGTGAAACAACTACTGGTACAAAATACACATTTTATTCGCTTACAGGTTTTGACGCATCTGTGAACAATAATGAACTTGTATATGCAGAAGGTTATGATCCATCAAATGCATTCGTGAATTATGTTGTGGATGATAAGGCTCCAATTGTTACTGACATTCAATGGAGTGATAATGTTAATAATAACGTAGAAACTAACCAGAAAGTGACGGCAACAGTTACTTTCAGTGAACCGTTGGCAGGTGATCCGGAGCTGTTATATACAGTTGATGGTAGTGATTATTCTAATCCAAATAAGATAAAGGGTACTTTCAATGCCGAAGAAGGCAATTATACATTTACGTTTGCTGGTTCAAAGGATGAAAATAAACCAGCTGGAGAGAAATACTCCGTAATTGGTTTTAATGCAACTGATTCCGAGAATAACTCGAACCACGACGAAAAGGCTGACGATAAAGTAAGTAAAGAATTTATCATTGATATGGTAGCTCCTACCGTCAGTGCTAATTTCGTTTATCCTTTAGCTGAAAATACATACTCAGATAGCGAAGGTATTATTTACTATAATTCCTCTGTAAATGTTGAAATTGTTGCAAATGAAGAGATTTCTGGTCAACTAAATTATATAAAAGGAGACAGCGATTTAAGTGTAACAACTGATATCACTTCTGTAGAACCGACTTACAGTGAAGGTAAATATATATATCAGTTTGAAATTGATTGCGATAACTTAACTACTGTTGAGTATTCAAATTTTGATATTGTTGAACTAAAAGATAAAGTTGGAAATTCTGATGAAGAAAAAGTAAATGAAGGTGAAATAACTAATGTTTCATTTGTTATTGACCATAAAGCACCAGTAATTAGCAGTGTTCAAAGTTCAGTTTCTGATGATGATACAGCAGTAAAAGAAATTACTTATACTTATCGTGTATCAGACGACAATGGATCTGGGCTTAAGCTACATTCTGCAGAATTTAGTGTTACTAATAATGGTCAGCCTGCATCTGTTGCAATGAAGGGTGATGAATATCTGGATCCAGAAGATCCTACTATCACTGTGTATGAAGTTATAATGACCGATGTTTTGGCAGGAAGTGTTATTAATGCTAAGTTCTATGATAACCTTGGGAATGTTAGTGAAGATAATAAAACTATTACACAAATTGTTGAAGATACTGAACCAGAATTATCTATTAATGCTCAGGATACTTTAGTTTATTCTAAGGAACATAGTGTTACGTTTGATGCAAAAGATGAGAATGGTAGTGTTAATTCTGGAATAGATTCAATCACATATAATCTATATGCGGCAGATGGTTTCGATGAAACAAATATTGAAAGCAATGAAGTTGTTAATAGCGGAGTGTTAAGAGACGAAGAGTTAGTAACTTCTATTACATTAAATGCGGATAAAAATAATACTCCATTGAATGGTACTTACTATCTTTATGCATATACAACCGATCTTTGTGGTAATGAGTCTGATTATAAGAATGTGACATTGAATTTTGATAATACGGCTCCTGTAATTTCAGACATAAATGCACAGAGTGCAGAGACATATTTAAATGATCAGAATGTACAATTTACTGTTACAGACACTCTTGCCGGAATTAATGAAATTACTGTTACCTTATTAAAGGATGGTCAACCAGTAGAGTTTACGGTTGTTGATGATACTGATGCTGTTGTATCTGATTCCCAAGAATCCTATCCAATCACAGATCTGAGAGGTATTAATCAGTATATAGCTAATTTAAAGATAGATGGTGCGGCTGACGGTCTGGATGGGGCGTATGACCTTCAGATCAGCGCAACTGATAAGTCTGCAGTAGATGGTAATGTGACAACAGGTGAAGAGATCAAAAAAGTTACACTTAATTTTGATAACACAGCACCTATTCTCGAAGATCTTTCAGAAGTTGAAAATGAAAGACATGATAAGTATGCACAGTCTAAGACAGTTAAATATACAGTAACTGACGAATTTGCTGGTGTTAAAACTATTACCTTTAAGATGGTAGATTCTGCGGAAAAACCGGTTGATAAATTTACAGTTGTTGATGCTGAGGGCAATGTTCTTCTTGATTCACAGGATACATATACTGTGACAGTTGATGAGGCAAATAAGCTTAATGCAACTGGCACATTTACAATTGATGCTGCTGCAGATGATCTGAATGGTGACTTTACATTACGGATGACAGCAATTGATCATGCAACAAATGAAGTTGCTGCCGATGCTGTAGAAGAAAAGTTGTTAACGCTGTACTTTGATAACACAGCACCTAGTATTGATCTGTTCGAAGAAAACAACGATGATTCAAGAGCAGAAAAGTATGATCAGAGTCAGACAGTAGATTACGCGGTGTCTGATACATATGCTGGTGTAAAGACAGTCAGATTCGAATTATACCAGGTCAATAAATCTGATGATGGCTCTGTAACGTTGACACCTGCAGTATTTAGAGTTGCTGGAACTACTAAATCTGATAAGTTCTATGAAATCCCAGTAAGTGAAGAAAACATTGAAGAGGCAAGATCTGTAGATGGTTCTCTTACCATTGATGGAAGTGCTGATAATCTAAATGGCGAGTATGTCTTAAGGATGATCACAACTGACTGGGCTGAAAATGTGGATACTGCGGACGAAATCAAAGAAGTAAAACTCTTCTTTGATAACACACCGATGCAAATCACAGTCAACTACATTTCTGATGCTGGAGCTTATGAAGAAAATGTAGAAGGTGTAACAAATCTTTATTACAACCAGCCGGTAGAAGTAGAAGTTACGCTTGAGGACAACTTTGCAATTAATGGTGATGCAGAAGATTATGATGGATTCCAGTTCACAACTACCAATAGTGATCCTGAAGGTGATCGCAATGTAGTTGCCAAGTCTGAAAGCTATGGATTGGAAACAACTTCCTTCACAACATCCTTTACATTTGATCCGCAGGATAATAAAGGATATTACGAAACCTTAAAGAACTGGTATTCATTAAATACTCGTGATGGTGCTGACAACGGCAGTATTGTGACTGTGAATTATTTGACTGCAACTGGAGAGAAGAAAACGACAACAACTGATGAAGTGTACAGCTTTGTTCCAACAAATCGTATTATCGTTGATATGGTGAATCCAACATATGTAATTGATCTTGGAACTAGTGGTATTTCATATAATGATGCGGATGACGTAGTTAACAAAGAGTACTTTGGTTCTTCAGTTGCTGGAAGTTTAAAACCAACAGTAACATTTACAGAAGGAAATTTTGCTGACAATGCTTATCAGGTTGCAACTGTATCCGATACAACAGGAGATACACAATATGAGAATGTGACGATTGATTCAATTCCAGATGCTGAATGGCATTCAATTGGAGAGTCTGCCGATGGCGCTTACTCTATTATTCTCACAGAAGATCTCGACAGCATGAACATGTTGCCGGATGGTGTTTACCGCTTTGCTGTAAGAGGTACAGATAAAGCAGGTAATGCACTTGTACAAAGTTCTGCTGAAGAAAGAAAGACTGGTGCGAATGCTACCAGTATGGTGACAGACGGAACATATTGGACTGGTTATAAGATTGTTGATACTAAAGTTGGAATGAACTTTAATATCAGACACAGTCTTGATTCCGATGCATACTATTCTTATCAGAACAATGTTGTACGCGGAACACAGCCTTCTGTTTCACCAACATTCACCAATCTTTTCTGGAGTGAATTGACAGCTTATATTTCTGTCAGCCCTGATACAGACATTAAAGAAATGTCTGAAACAGAAATCAGCTTCAAAGTTAATTCCAGTGCAAGGCAGTATGAGCAGTCATATACATTTGACAATGTAGCTCAGGGTATCACACTTGAATCTGCACAGCAGAAATTCGATGTCTATGATGTAGTAGTTACTGATAGAGCTGGAAACAGTATCGAATTTGATATGCGTGATGGAGATGATGTGTATCTTGATGTTGATTCACCAGAAGTTGATCTTACGGGGCCTACAGTTAATGTGACAGCAACAACAGATATTACTGCTCGGGCAGCTGATGGAAGACCATTGTTCAATGGACCGGTAACCATTCAAATTGAGGTTGAAGATCCAAATGGAGAAATCAGCTCCGGTCTGAGTAAAGTAACAATTGATCCGTCTGTCGTAGAAACCAATAATATTACGCTGAATGTCAAAGCAGTGGATAAAGCTGGAAATAAGACAACTGATAATCAGTTAGGTACTACACAATACAACTTCGGTATTGACGTAACTGCTCCAGTTGTTGAAATCTCTTTCGATAACAACAGTGCGCAACATGACAAGTACTTCAAGGAAAACCGTGTTGCAACTGTCAAGGTAACAGATCGTAACATTAATACATCACTGATTCAGGTTCATACATCTGTCGCTCATTCCGGATTCTCTGCTATTCAGAATGGTGGTGGCAATGGCGCGAATGACTACAGAACATTCACGATTCCATATACAGAAGATGGAGATTATACACTGAACATCACAGGTACTGATGCTCTGGGTAATAGATTCGATAGAGTGATCTTTGTTGATGGTACAGTTGCTGGTAGTGAATTCACTATTGATAAGACAACACCTGTCATCAATGTCAGCTTCAACAACAATGATGTACGCAATGGCAAGTACTACAATGCTGCACGTGTTGCGACTGTGACAATTGATGAACACAACTTCCTTGCGGATGAGGTGACGATTGATCAGACAGCTTCTATCCAAAGAGGTACTGTTGGTGTTCCAAGTCCAAGTGGATTTGGTACAAGTGGTGACAGCCATAGTGCAACTATCAACTACAGTGCTGATGGTAACTACACATTGACAGTTTCTTATACCGACATGGCTGGTAATGAAGCTGAGCAGGTTGTTGTACCTGAGTTCACAATTGATACAACAAAGCCGGTTGTTCGGTTTGATGAAAATACGGTAACTGACAATATGGCAACGAATGATGTCATTGCGCCAAGTGTCATCTTCGATGATACAAACTTTGATGCAAATGGTATCAGTGTTTCCCTGAAGGGTGCACGTGTGGATAACCACAATCATCCGTTCACCCGTACAATCACACAGTTTGGTTCTGTTGTGACATTCTCTGACTTTGCAAGGGTTAAGGAAAGTGACGATATTTATACAGCCAAGGCTACGATTACTGACCTTGCTGGTAATACTGCTGAGGCAACAGTCCGCTTCAGTGTTAACCGCTTCGGTTCTACCTTCGACTTCAATGATGATGAACCTACAATTGATCTTGTGGACAGTTACTATGCACAGGAGACTGGTAATGTCATTATTCGTGAAGTGAATGTCAATAAGTTGACTGGTTATACATTGACTGTGAACCGTGATGGTTCCAATATCACACTTGTTGAAGGAGAAGACTTCCGTGTCATCTCAAGTGCAATTGCGGGTGGTTACCAGTATATCTATGAGATCTTCCCAGAAGTATTTACTTCTGAAGGAACATATTCCATCATCGTACAGTCTGTCGATGAGGCTGGTAATACAAATACCAACAGTACCGTGAGAACAGATGATGGTGTCAATGACTATCCGGTAGTGTTCGCTATCGATAAGACATTGCCTACCGTTTCGATTGATGAACTGGATCCGGATGATCGTTCGAATAATAACTTCAACGAGAATTCCAAGACATTCCGTATCAGTGTGAGAGACAACAATGCAATGTCCAGAGTCATTGTGACGGTTGATGGAAATGTTGTCTTCGACATGGAAGGTCAGGAATTGGCAGAGTATCTGGAAGAACATGGCGGATTCGTTGAAATCACACTGGATGCTTCCAGTGGTTATCAGACCATCAAAGTACAGGCATTTGACGGAGCAGGTAATGAGAGTGCAGATACGCAGTATCAGGTACTTGTTACAACGAACTTCTTCGTCAGATTCTTCTACAACAAACCGTTGTTCTACGGCTCCATCATCTTCTTGATTCTGTTGTTGCTGGCAATTGCTTACTACATCAAGAAGAAAATGGATAAGCAAAAGAAAAATGCGTAAAAGCCATAGATGCGGATAATGGCGAATTGAAATGAGTAAACACGCTGTTTGAGCATATCTCTTACAGCGTGTTTTTCATAAAGGAAAACATATGGAACAGATTGTTAATGGAACATACCGGATTATCAATGTCATAGGCAAAGGTGGTACAGGTGTCGTGTATCGGGCATGGCACATGCACTTGCAGAAATATGTTGCTTTGAAGCAGATGTTTATTCCGGGTATGGATGAAAAGTCATTAAGAAGGGAAACAGATATTCTCAAAAACCTCCATCATCCTGGTCTTCCCCAGGTTTATGACTTCTTTATTGACCATGGCATGGTGTATACGGTAATGGACTTTATTGAAGGCACAGACATGGGAAAGCTGAATTGTGGCATACGCTACCTGGATGAGGAAACAATGCTTTCCTGGTTATTGGAAATGGCAGATATTCTTTCCTATCTGCATAGCCGCAAAGAACCTGTCATTCATAGTGACATCAAACCGGGGAATGTGATTCTTACACCCCAGAATACAATCTGTCTCATTGACTTCAACATTTCCCTGTCTGGTCAGGTATATGGCCGTGTACAGGGCTATAGTGCAAACTTTGCTTCTCCTGAGCAGATCATGATTGCCCAGGCGATCATGGCTGGCAAACGTCCTTCTTTTGGTTTGACACCAGCTTCGGATATTTATAGTACTGGTGCTCTTTTCTACTATCTGATGAGTGGAAGGTTACCGGTAACCGGTGGAAAGAATGTACCACTTGCCCCAAAGAATTGTGGATATAGTGAAGCATTGTGCAATGTCATTAACCGCTGTATGGCGAATGACCCGAAACGCAGGCTTGCGGATGGTTCGGCTTTACGCAAAGCGTTGGAAACATTGCGTAAACATACCAGTGCCTATCGAAGAATCATCTATGTACAGGCTGCTTCCTGGGTATTGTCGAGTTGTCTTGTGGCGGGTGGTTTGTTTGCTTTGTTACATGGCAATAGTTTGATGAACCTGGAACAGTTTGAAGAAGACTATTCTTCGTTTGCCAAAGCATTCAATGCCGGTAGTGAAGAAGCAGAAGACATTGGGCTTTCGATTCTCAATAACCGGAAGTATGTCAGAGTGCTGGAAGATTCCAAAGATGAAAATGCGGCTTTGTTACATGCCATGGGGGATATTGCTTACCACAAGGAAGACTATGGTGGGGCAGAGACGTATTACAAAGAAGCTTTGGATATTGATGAAAAAGATGGGTATGTGCTCGATTATGCGTTATCGCTTTCGTATGGTGGAAAGGCAGACGAGGCAGAAGAAGTGTTACATGCCTATGCATTAGAAGAAAGTGAACAGGGGTCTTTGATCAAAGCTTCTATTGCGATGGGAAATGGGAAGTATGACATAGCCTGTGCGGAAGCAGAGAAGGTTCTTTCGAGTAACGATCATGACATTGCTTTGACAGGGTATACGTTATTGGCGGACATTGCGGAAAGAAGTGGCAATCCGGATGAAGCGTGTACGTATCTTGAAGAAGCGATGCAATTGAGTGGTGACATCAATATGGAACGAAAGCTTGCGGCGATGTATATGCAATGTGCTTCAGATACAAGGCTTTCTTCTTCCCAGAAGAAATACTATGGACACAAGGCAGAGGCACAATACCGGAAGATTTGTTCGGCTTTGGAGGCGGGTCTCACAGATGAGCTCAACTATGCACTTGTATTGCAATATGTTGGGAAAGCGGATGAAAGTATCCGGGTGTTACAGACACTCGATGATACGGATTATCGCGTGAATATGTATCTTGCGTTTGCTTTAAGTGATGAAGGTAAAGAAGCAGAGGCACAAACAGCTGCCCGTAAGGCGATGAGGCAGTATGAAGAGAGTCACGAAACAGTGATCGATGTACAGGCAATGTCGCGGTTGGAAGAAATTGCAGGATAGGTGATGGATATGAATGCATGGATGATAGCGGGAATTGTATTGATGGTCGTTGGTGTTTGGGTTGGTGTTGGTGTACAGATCGTTGTGCATATCAAAAAGAAGGCATTGATGAGGTGATGGTATGAAGTGTCCGGTATGTCATAGAGAAATCGGAAATAACGCTGTATGTCCGTATTGTGGGACAAGTGTACAGTCGTATTTCAATGGGACGACGACAATTGTCAACCCACGCAGTTCTACTTCAAGAATGGTGGATCTGTTAAAGGATATCAAGTTGTTATTACTGATTATCATTGTGATTCTGGCTGGTATTTTCCTGCTGATGTTAATTGAAGCAGGTGCACAGTTGTTTTAGGAGGGGAACAAATGAAAAAGAAGAAAAAGTGGATTTATGGATTGGCAGCGGGTATATCCCTTGTGGTCATTGCGGCAGCTGTTGCGATTGCCTTCCTGCTTTCTCCATCAAATGTGTATTCCCGCAAGATCAATGAAGCAGAAAAGCTTGTGGAAGAAGGAGACTATGACAATGCGGTTCTTGCCTACCAGGAAGCCATTGATCAGGATCCTGAGAATGTAGAGGCTTACCTTGGTCTTGCCAATTTGTATGAGTCTAATAATGAGGTAAGCAGTGCTATCAATCTTTTACAGGCTGGGTACTTGAGAACTGACAGCCTGCAGATCAAGGTTGCGTTGAACAGATTGCTTGAATTACAAGGTGGAGAAGATGGCGAGAAGAGTGAAGCAGCAGCTTCGATCAATAATGGTATTTTCGATGTCATTTCTGCTTACAGTTACCGTGACTACTCTACCCGTTATGGCATAGAAGACAAGAGTGGTAACAGAGATGGTTCTGTTACAGTACGTGTCACTGGCATGGATGCGGATATTACTTTCTCGAATACATCCAGTCAGCCTGATGCGGTCAGTGCGACAATTGTAGACAATGATGCTGTGCCAACATCGATTACCATGGACAACATTCTGCAACTCTTTGGTACAGCTACATCAGTTACCTACAATGACCTGCCTGTTATGGGACTCTATGACCTTGCAAGAGGCAGTGACAGTGAACATGGTGAAGTGATTACCTTTACCTATGCGGATGCACAGGTAACCATTGCCTGTGATGAAAGTGGAACAATTACTTCAGAGTCATGGAATGAGATTGTGCCTTCTGTTGAAGACAGGCAATCATTCACAGATGTCTTGTTAACAGGTTTTATCATTGATGCGCAGACAGGTGGTTTTGTCGGCAATGTACATGTCACAGTGCGTGAAGGTACTGCGGAAACAGGTCCTGCTGTTGCGGAGTTTGATACTGATGCGGGTGGTATGTATGAAGTAGACCTTCCAGCTGGTCAGTATATGTTCGAAATTGAAGCAGATGGGTATGAACCAGTATTCAAGGAAGTGTATATCGGCACATATACAAAGACAACGACAGAAGATTTCACCATTACAAAGTCAGTTGCGGAAGGTGAAGTACGCATTGTTCTTGAATGGGGTACATATCCGAGAGACCTGGATTCCTACCTGATGGGTGAAACAGATGCAGGTGAAGAGGTT
This sequence comes from uncultured Erysipelotrichaceae bacterium, assembly GCA_949289855.1. Taxonomy (GTDB): domain Bacteria; phylum Bacillota_I; class Bacilli_A; order Erysipelotrichales; family Erysipelotrichaceae; genus Bulleidia. The sequence continues at coordinate 15,796 of CASEPS010000036.1, read as the reverse complement.
CTCACAAGTTACTATTCGAGAACAAGTACAGGTGATGATGGAGAAATCATTGCGGAACTTGATCTGGATGATGTGGATGGTTTAGGACCAGAGACAACAACACTCTATGACCTGAATGGTGAGTATACATTCTCTGTTGTGGACTACCTTGGAACAGGAGACATCAATTCCAGTGGTGCTACTGTCACTATCTATATGCCTGGTGCTGCACCACAGGTTGTGTCTATTCCAACAAACTTTGATGGTGAAGTATGGCGTGTAGCGGCCATTGATCATGGCAAGCTGACAATCCATAACGATGCATATGGTTCTACAACTGCAGCATCCAAGTAAGTAAAGGAAAGAAAGGAGGGCGGAAATGAAGGAAAAGAAAGTAGTGATTCTCATAACAGCAATCATTTCTGTTTTGGTAGTAGCTATTGCCATCACTTCCGTCTTCCTGCTTTCTCCCTCTGCTTCTTATACAAGGTCAATACAGGAAGCTGAAAACCTTGTAGAAGAAGGAGACTATGAAAATGCGATTCTTGCCTACCAGGAAGCCATTGAGAAAGATCCTGATAATGTAGAGGCATATCTTGGCTTGGCAAATGTATACGAAAAGAGTGGTGAGATATCATTAGCCATTCAGACTCTTGAACAAGGTTATGCACGTACAAAGAGTGCTCAGATCAAAGTACTGTTAAACTGCATGGTGGAAACAGAAGAAACTGTCAGTTCACAAACATTAGCCTTTAACCAGGAACTGCTGAATATGTTTTCTACGTATAAAGAAAAAGATTATGAAGAAACATATGGCAGAAGTGATGGAAGAAGGAACGCAAGGTTTGATGGACTGGATGCAGAGATACGCTTTGATGAAGATGGCATACCAACAGAAATACATCTGGATGATGTACTAACACTTTTCAATAGAAGTGAACCAATTCCAATAGAAGAACTGGATGAGATGTTATCTGGAAACTATCGGACAACAAGTAGTGCAAGTCATGGAGAGATGGTCATCTTTGAAAGCAATGGTACAGAAGTGACAATTGCCTTGGAAGATGATGAGGTGACAAGTGATTCCTATAACATGATTATTCCTCTTTCTATAGAGAAAGAAGAGGAAGAACCAGAGGAAACAGCAGCTGCAGAAAATACAAGCATGAGAGTGTTCACTGGACAGACTGTGGCTATGGACAATGGAGCGGTAATTGGAAATGTAGCGATCACAATTTATAAAGGCTCGATACAGAACGGTTCTGTAATAAATACGTTATCTTCGGATTCAAATGGGAATTTTACAATCTCAGTTGAGAAAAACATGAATTGTTATGCCTTGCTGGAGAAAGGTGAATATAAATGCAAACTGAATCTGATTTTTCGCTTTTTTTCAGATGAGGAAGATCTTGGATTAGTGAGACTCCATAGGGAATCTGATGAAATAGAAATAGTACTGGAGAAAAATGTTGGTGCCGACTCAGTGACATCAACTATAGGGTGTGCTAGTGATTGGTTTGGTCTGGAAAAGGTTGGCTCAAAATGGAGAATGAATGGGGAAGAAGTTGACTATAAATTCATAGAAAATGAGGGATCTGTCACAAGGGAAATCATACGAATGATGGATAGAAAAAGGCCTTGTGGGTACAGAGTGAATTTCAAGGATGGAAGTGTCCCATCAGATGGACATATCAGAGTGATCTTACGTATACCTGGTCAACCGGAACAAATATTCACACCAGAGCCAGGAAGGGCTTGCAGATATTGGTTTATATTTACGTCTACTACGGAAGGTGAAATAGAGATCAGCGAATCATATGCATAACTATGCATCACAAATAAATAACAAATTCTAATGAATGCAAGAAAGGAGGACGGAAATGAAGGAGAAGAAGTTAGTGATTCTCATAACAGCAATCATTTCTGTTTTGGTAGTAGCTATAGCCATCACTTCCGTCTTCCTGCTCTCTTCTTCTGCCCAATATACAAGGTCAATACAGGAAGCTGAAAACCTTGTAGAAGAAGGAGACTATGAAAATGCTGTGCTTGCTTACCAGGAAGCGATTGAGAAAGATCCGGACAATGTGGATGCGTATTTAGGATTGGCAGAAATCTATGAAATGAATGGTGACCTCTTACTTGCCATTGATGTATTGGAAGATGGCTATGTCCGCACAAAGAGCGCACAGATACGGGTGATGTTAAACCGTCTTGTGGAAGAGGATGAAACTGTTATTGAAGTGGATGGTGTGTCTTTGAACAGAACGTTGTTATCTATGTTTTCAACATATCGTGAAGAGGACTATGAAGAACGATATGGAAGAAGTGATGGCAGACGTGAGGCAAGGTTTGATGGACTTGACGCAAAGATTACCTTTGATGAAGCGGGTGTTCCAGAGGTTATTGCGGTGGATGATGTGCTGACATTGTTTAAGGCAGATGAGGCATTTGATGCTTCATTGCTTGAAGATATGCGACTTGAACGGTTGCGTATGCGCAATGATTCTGAACATGGTGAGATGGTTGTCTTTCTTTATGAAGATATGAAGATATCGATTGCTTTGGAAGATGGGATGATTACTTCTTCTTCCTATAACGAATTGATTCCTTCATTGGATGAAATAGATGAGGAAAAGGATGAAGAGAATGAGGAAGACGAAGATGAGGAAGAGAAAGAAACCATTCTTTGTACTGGAGTAACAACGGATTATCTCACAGGAGAGGTGATAGGGAATGTTTCAATGACTGTCTACCGTGGTCATAATAACAGTGGACAGAAGTACCTGGAACTTTCTTCGAATGATAATGGTGAGTTTCAGATGAATCTGGAATGTGATAGGTATTTCTACGTTGAGTTTAAAAAAGATGCATACACCTCTGAATGGCCATTGCGTGCCGCAAAGGATGGCACAATCTATGAGGGACTCACTGTGCCGCTGACAAAGCCACTGGATGATATTTTCATCATTCTGGAATGGGAATCAGAGGAAGTGGAACTCATTTCTGAGCTTGTGGCGCTTAACCTTGGTGAAGATGGAAGTACAAAGGATACGGGTGAAATTACTGGTGTCGGTGGAGAAACAGTTGCGTACAGGGAAATAACAGATACAGGTAGCGTTGTACGGGATGTGACAACCATTGTGGATGAAGCTGACAGGTATGCATTTTATGTACATCGTATTGAAGGTGACGGTACGTTTGGTGAAGCAAAGGCAAAAGTAACTATTCAGGTACCTGGAATTTCTGATGTGGTTGTAGAAGTCAAACAAGAAATCATTGGTGACTACTGGTTGGTTGGTGCGATTGACCATGGAAAATTCTTTATCAGAAATGATGGCGTAGAAGGCTATTCGATGTTTTAGAAGGAGGAGCACATGATTGTATTACAGATTATGTATGTGTTTGTGATGATGGCTGTGCCCATCCTTGTGGCATTGTTAGTTGCTGTAAGAGTGTATCAGCCTGAACCGAAGAAAAGAAAGCGGAAGATGAGTACTGAACAATTGCTTGCCCCAAGTGGTGGGTACTGGCAGATTGATCTTGTGAATATTGTCAATGGACAGGTATTTCGCAAAGTGTTCCGGCAGAGGCTTGTGCTTGGCAGAACGGTCAATGACTTTGATGTGACCGGGACATTGTCCATTGGTACGGAAAGTTATATTTCCCGTGAGCAGTGTGCCTTGTTTGTGACAAGGGAAGGTGTTGTGTTACGAAATTTATCTGTCAGTAATGCGACGATGCTCAATGGAAAGAGTTTGGATGAAAGGCCGTGTTATGTGCGCAGTGGGGATGAAATCGGTATTGGTTACAGCCGGTTCCGGATTATGAATATCGCACATATACCGGTAGGGTGATATATGGTTTTCTATCTGTTGTTTCTTCTGATCAATGTGATTGGCGCATTGATCGTTGTTGTGGTGATTGGAAGAAAGCAAAAGAAAAGAGATGAGATGCGGCGTCTTGCGGCGGCACGTCTCATCAAGGAAGAAGTGCTCAATGGAAAGATACGGGGAAATGATGCAGGAGATGGACGATGGAAACTGCTTGTCATCTTGCGTTTCTATGATGGTGGGATGAAGGAAGTTGTCCTTGATCCATCATTTGCCATTCATTTTGGCAGGAGTGGTCTGACCAGTGATGTGACAGTAGACGCAGAGCTTGTGTCTGCTTCTCATTGTGTGCTGTATGGTGTAAATGGAAAGCTCTATGTCAAAGATGAAGGTTCTGGTAATGGAACATATATCATCAGTGGTATGAAGCGCTATCGGATCGATGGGGCAGAGCTGAAAGAAAAAGATGTATTGGAAACAGGTGGAGTACGGTTTCATGTCGTGCCGTATTGGTTTGATATGACGGGGGTTTGAGTATGTTACTGATTGCCTATAACCAGAAAATATGTGAAGAGATCAGTCTTCCGGATACGGTACATAGTGAATATGTGGCTGCTTTTGATCATAACCGTCTTTCGCTATGTTTTGAAAACAGGACAGATGGGTGGTATATCTCAGCCCGGCATGACTACCAGGTTGTTTTCAAGCGGGAGAATGTCAGTTCACATAAGCTTGTCCAGGGTGACATTCTTATTGTGAGAAGTGGTGACATGGAGCTGTTTCTCATTGTGTCTGAAGGAAAGCGGAAGTTTGTGTCCATGCGCAAGTACAACCTTGCCGGTATGCGCCGTATTTCCTTTGGCAGGGAAGCGGACAATGCCATTGCCTATGACTTTGCGGGTTTGTTATCTGCCCACCATGGAGAACTGCGGTATGTGAATGGAGCGTGGTATGTGGTGGATGGTAGTGCTAATGGTATTTTTGTCAACCATATGCGCATGAGCAGGGAAAGGCGTCTTTCCTTTGGGGACCACATTCATGTGTTTGGTCTGCATCTTGTTTTCATGGGCAATGTGCTGTTAGTCCATAACAGTTGTGGAACGCTTTCTGTGCATGGTATGGAAGAAGTGCAGATGAGTGATGTGGCGGATGATGAACAGGAACATGTCCATGAAGAGCAGTTCTTCAACCGTTCGCCTCGTGTGTTTCCACAGCTTTATCAGGAAACGGTGGAGATTGAAGGACCACCGGAAATGGAGAAACATAAGGAAAAGCCGGCTTATATGGTCATTGGTCCTGCGTTTACCATGGCGATTCCGATGTGCCTTGGTTTTGCATTGGCGGCTATTGCGACAACATTGTCTGGTGGGATGTCCGGTGTCTTTATGTATACCGGTATTATCACAGCGGTTGGTTCAGCGATTATTGGTGCGTTGTGGGCAGTGTTGAACATGAACTATGCCCGCAAGGAGAGTATTGAAGAAGAGACGACGCGTTTCAATGCTTATTCCAATTACCTCATGGAGAAGAGTGAGTTGTTGCGAAGCCAGTTCCAGATGAATGTTTCGGCGATGAATCTCATGTATCCTCCTTCTTCTGTTGTTTTGCAATATAACCAGAAGACACAGGAGTTATGGAATCGTAATGCCTCCCAGCATGACTTCCTGTTTGTAAGGGTAGGTCTTGGTGATCAGCCTTTCCAGGTGGAGATCAAAGTACCAGAGAAGAAGTTTTCTCTTGTCAGCGATTCATTGTTAGACAAGCCACTGGAAATCAAACAGCAGTTTATGACCATGCACCAGGTGCCGGTGTGTCTTGACCTTGCCCATAATCATTTGTTTGGGGTAACCGGGGATGTGTGGTTATGTAATGATTTGTTACAGGTGATGGTTGTACAGCTTGCCGCATTGCATTGTTATACGGATGTGAAGTTTGTCTTCCTCTATGATGAAAAGCGTACGAACTGGTCGTATATGCGCTGGTTCCCACATGTATGCAGTGAAGATGGCATGGTGCGCTATGTTGCCGGTAATGAGAATGAAAGAAGAGAAGTGTTGTCACGGCTGAATGGTTTATTGCAAAGGCAGATGGAGGGACATGAGGAGAGTTCTGTTCATTATGTGATTTTCTGCAGTCATCCGGATCTTCTGGAGGATGAACCGTTTGCCCGGTATTTCTACCAGGAAGAAGGACCGGAGAATATGACGCTTGTGTTGTTTGCGTCTTATGCAGCACAGCTGCCGAATGTTGTTTCGTGTATGGTTTCGCTTTCACGTAATGTTGGTTTGTTTACAAAGACGGTTGGTGAAAATGTGGAGTTTTCGTCTTTTGTGATGGATAAGGTGGACAGTGAGGAAACAGAGGCTTTTGCAAGAAGGTTGTCTTCGATTCATGTCAAAGAGGAAAGAAAGGTTTCAGATATGCCGGATTCCTTGTCCTTCCTTTCGATGTACAATGTCCATTCTGTCAAAGACCTTGATATTGCCGGCAGGTGGAGAAGAAGCCGGACGGATGAGAGTTTACGGGCATTGCTTGGCATCAAGACAGGTGGTGTGCCATGTTATCTTGATGTGCATGAGAAGTACCATGGACCACATGGTCTTGTGGCTGGTACGACGGGTTCTGGCAAGTCGGAGTTACTAGAGACATATATTCTTTCTCTTGCGGTGAATTTTTCACCAGAGGATGTGAGTTTCTTCCTGATTGATTTCAAGGGTGCTGGTATGGCGAATTTGTTTAAGGATCTGCCCCATGTGGCTGGTGTGATTTCCAATTTGTCGGGTACCCAGATTGAGCGGGCGATGATTTCCATACGCAGTGAGAATACGCGAAGACAGCGTTTGTTTGCCCGCTATGGTGTGAACCATATTGACCAGTATACAAAGTTGTATAAGAACCGTGAGGCTTTGGAGCGTGTGCCGCATTTGTTTATCATCATTGATGAGTTTGCGGAGCTCAAGAAGCAGGAAGGTGGCTTTATGTCCCAGCTGATTTCGGTTGCCCAGGTTGGCAGAAGTCTTGGTGTACATCTCATTCTTGCGACACAGCGTCCAAATGGCACGGTGGATGATAATATCCGTTCCAATGCAAGGTTCCGTTTGTGTCTGCGTGTACAGGACAGACAGGATTCCAATGACATGATTCATAAGCCTGATGCAGCATATCTTTCTTTGGCAGGAAGGTGTTATCTGCAGGTTGGCAATGATGAGGTGTTTGATTTGTTCCAGACTGGGTATTCCGGGGCGATTTATGATGAAGGACATACGTCTTACAGTACTTCTCTGATTGGCCGGGATGGTATGCCTTGTGTCATTATGCCAAAGCAGGTAACTGGTGAAAGGCAGATGACGGAGCTTGAGGCACTGGTGAAGGAGATTGCCCATGTCGCAAAGGAAAATGGATATGCAAAGAGTCCTGCTTTGTGGCTTGAACCTCTTTCAAAGCGTCTGGATTATGAAACACTTGAGAAATGTCATACAAATGAAGTGGGACGTGATATTGCAGTGACCATTGGTTTGTATGATGACCCGCATCACCAGTCACAGCTGCCACTATCCATCAATTTCAACAAGAGTGGACATTTTGCGGTTTGTGGCATGGCGGTTTCTGGTAAGAGTACATTGCTTGAGACAATGGTGTATGGTCTTGTAAACACATATCGTGCAGATGAGGTGAATTTATATCTCATTGATTATTCGTCGAATCGTCTTTCTTCTTTTGTGCATAGTCCACAGGTTGGTGGCTGTATGCATGAGGAGAGTGAGGAGAGAACGGATAAGTTCTTCCATTATATGAATGGACTTCTCGATGAAAGGAAGAAGGAACTTGCAGGCGGTACATGGAGTGCGTATTGCAAGGATGGAAGAAGGCTGCCTGCCGTAATTGTGGTGATTGATAATTATGATGGTTTCCGTGAGAAGACGGATGATCGTTATGAGAAGGTGCTGATGCGCATATTGCGGGAAGGGACAAGCCGTGGTGTGTTCCTTGTGCTGAGTGCTTCTGGTTTCTCTATGCATGCTATACCGATGCGCATGGCGGACAATATCCGTATGGTGGTGTCTCTTGAGCAGCAGGACAGGTTCAAGTATATGGATGTTCTGCGGTGTGGGCATCTTGATCTGTTACCGGAGAAGAATACCCGTGGCAGGGGGCTTGTGAAGGTGGAAGACAAGGTGCTTGAGTTTCAGAGTGCCATTGTGTTTGCGGATTGTGATGAGTATGAACGCAGTATGGCCATTGAAAAGGCAATGGATAAGCTTTGTGAAGGATATACGGGAAAGTGCGCGCCACGTATTCCTGAGATTCCCGAGAATCGTGATTTCGATTCTTTGGAAAAGGATGAGCGTTATCAGGCAATGCTTGCGGAGAATACGCTTCTTCCGTATGCATGGAAGAAGGATGATGCGTCTGTATTTGGTGTAGATGCCCGGTATAACTATGCTTATATGGTATATGGGGCTTCGGGTTCTTTGAAGACAAATGCTTTGCGGGTGATGATGCATAGTGCTTGTGCAAAAAAGGCTCGTCTTGTGGTGATTGAGAAGGGTGGCGTGCATCGTTTGAAGAAGGAAGCAGAGCGTTGTCATGCGTTGTATATCAGTGATGATGCGTCTTTGTTTGCCTGGATACGGGATGAACTTACACCATTGTTCAAGGAACGCAATGCAAAGAAGAATGCACTATTGGAAGATGGTCTTTCGGAAGAGCGTGTTGCGGCAAAGATGGGTGAAGAAGAGCTGGTTGTCATTTGTATTGATGATATGTACAGCTTCCTGCAGCAGGTGTATTCCCCAGAGGAAGGTGTAGGCAAAATGAATGCCAGGATGGAGAACTTTGCGGAGAAGGGGAGTCTCCACAATATTGTGTTTGTTTGTGGTGTGAACACAAAGGATATGAGTTTGTGTAGTGGCTACAGGTTGTTTCAGTTGATGAGTGCATATGAGACAGGTGTCGTGCAAGGCAGGGATGAGCGCAATGTATTGCATTTTGAGAATGTGACAAGGGATGCTTTGAAGAAGGTTTTTTCACGTGGTGAAGGTTATGCAAGTGTGGATGGTAAAGAAGGAACCGGTACAGCGGTTGTCGTTCCACTTGTAGGAGGAAACATATGATTGTGATGTTGATAACGGACAAAGATGATGGGGAGCGTGCGTTGTTGCGTTCCATCGCCAGGGATAAGGCGGCGATGTATACCGATGACAAGTGGTATTACATCGAATGTCATTCAGTGTCTGATTTTGAGCAGTGTGTGGATTCCAAAACAAGGTTTGATATGGCTTGTGTGGATGTGACAATGCCATCTGCGATGGATTACCTGCCAAAGTTACGAGAGGTTTGTCCTTTGATTTATCTCATTCTCATTGCGGATGCGAGTGTTTCTCCTCTTGTTTACATGAAGCCTTCCATCCATGCGGAGTCGTTGCTGTTAAAGCCTCTTGGCAATACCAATACAGCCAGTGTGTTGGATGAAGCGGTGTCGGTGTTTGCCTCAAGGATGGAGACACCGGATGAGAAGCAGGTGTTTGTGGCCAGGGGCAGAAACGGAAAGAAGCTGTTTCCGTATGGTGAGATCAATTACTTTGAGGCAAGGGATAAGCGAGTTTACCTTTGTACAGAGACGAGTGAATATGGCTTTGCGGATACGATTGATCATCTCGAACAGGAATTGAGTGATTTGTTTCTGCGGGTGCATCGCAGTTTCCTTGTGAATAAGAAGAAGATTGCGGAGGTGTATCTTTCCCATAACAGTATTGTGCTGAATGATGGCAGTGAGGTGCCATTATCACGTTCGTATAAAGCAGCGGTGAAGGCTTTTTTGAAAGGAGATGAGCATCATGAGGGAAATCGAAATGAAAACCTGGATCCTGTCCTTTGATGAGTTCAGGATATTGTTGGCGTCTTTGGGATATGCGTCTGTGGATGGCATATTCATGGAAGAAAAGCAGTTTACAAGAAGTGATGTGATTCAGTCTTTGTTCCGCCTGCAGAACGGGGAGTGCATTATGGCCGATGCGGAGGCTTTCTCTCTGGATACGGAGCTAGAAACAATGTTGCGGACGGTTGGTGAACCGGATGGTACTGCGGTATTGGAAGCGGATAATGGCAGGCAGGTGTTTTGTTATTACAAGGGTGAGTATGTGACGGTGAGTGAACGCTATTATGAGAAGAAGGATACGATCCGTTTATATGGGTTTACACGTGAGGCGTTTGCTTTGTGGCGAAAGGAGAATTTCAGCGATGATTCTGGTGCGGGTGAATGTGCCTTGTATTGATAAGGCATATGATGCAAAGATCGATGAAGACATGCCCATCATTCATGTGATCAAAGAGCTTTCAGATCTTGTGTGCAGTGATGTGCAGTGTGAGAAGCTGGAGGATTACCGGGGATTGTTGTTGTTTGATAACCGGACAAAGCGACCACTTGTACGAGAGCTCAGTGCATATGAAAACGGTGTGGTGTCGGGTAGTGAGCTGACATTGGCATGAGGTGACAGATGATGGATGAAATAATGCGTGATGAAGTGAAACGGCTTCTTGAACGGAATGAGAAGCTGTTAGAGAGCATACAGAGTGAGGATGAAGAGAAGCTGGATGAAGTGCTCTATGCAAAGCTGCAGAAGGCAATGCGCATACAGCTGCTTGTGCGTTATGCTTTGCGGCTTGAAGAAAGGGCAGAGGATGAGCTTCTTCAGGAATTGAGAGAGATTGCGGGTGTTGAGTGATGGATGAAAAGGAATTGAGAGCCGTGATAGAAGAGCTCTATGATAATGCGATGCGCATGGCCGCCTGTCTTGATGAGGATGTGCAGGCAGTGGTTCTTGAAGAAGAGGGTATTGGTGAAACGGAGGATCTTATATGGTAGAGGCAGAAGTAATGGAAATGCTGGATTCTCTTGTGCACAAGTATGAGGCTTTGATGGATGAAATGGGGACTGGCGCAATAGACAAAGAGATGCTGGATTTGTTTGTGAAAGAAAAGGAGAGGCTTTTGCGGATGAAGCGGCATATGGAAGATGGTGAAGAGAAATGATGGATTTTCTCATCATGCTTTCTTTGTTTCTTGTGGAAGGTCTCATCATTTTGCTGGTGGGTGTGATACGAAGTGAGAAGAGAAGAAGTCCTTTTGGACGTGATGCCGGCAGGAGTCATGTGTTTATCCGCAATGGGGTGGATACGACAACGCTTGCTTATGGCAGGGACAAGGGCGATGCCTTTTATGGGGATGTGCGTTCGGGGACAATGCTGGCAAGTGGCAGGGTGAGACAGATTGTGAGTCTGCGCATTTTCAACCAGGGCACTGGTGCGACAGAGCAGTTTTATTTTCATGAGAAGTTTGTGATTGGAAGGTTTGATGGTCATACGGCAAAGGACAAGTATTGTATCGCTTCAGATCCTTATGTGTCCAAGAATCATTGTGAGTTGTTTTTGCAGAACAACCGGGTGTATGTACAGGATCTTTCAGCACATAATCGCACCTTCCTGAATGGCAGGGAGGTCAAAGGATGGATGCCTGTGAAGTCGGGTGACATTCTTTCGCTTGGTTATACGAAGTTACGGGTGAGTTATACGGTCTTATGAAAAATACAGAGGAAATACAGCGTTTATTGACGCGGATCAAAGAAGAGGAAGACAGCCTTATCGAGAGGTTGTCACAAAAGGGGGTGTTTCGAAAGGAAAAGGAAGAGATTGAGAGTATGAAGAAACGGGTGGAAAGGCTGATACGGTGGCTGGAGACATATGAAAGTACGATGCAGGAAGTGCACAGGAGAATACTGCTTGCGGCAGAAGAGGAAATGGTGCTTTATCCGCCAACGGTATTTGGCAAAAGCCATTTTGAGAGTCTCTTGGAATATCAGGATTTATTGTTGATCAGGGGGAAAGAGGTTACTCATCAGTAAAAATATGCATTCTGTCCACATTTTCTCATTTGTCTTTCTGTACAGGTAAACTACAGGTGTAAAGACAAGGAGGACAAAGAAAATGTCAGAAATTACAACAATGGTATCAACACTCAGAGCAAAGGCAGATGAGCTCAGAGAGCTCAATGAATTGTTCAAGGGTCAGCGCACAGAGCTCATGTCAACACAGGAAGCACTCAATGGTATGTGGGAAGGTGAAGCAAAGATGACCTTCGACAATGCTTTCCGCAGTGACATGATTCAGTTCCAGAACTTCTACAATGCGATTGCCGCATATGCAGAGGCGCTGGAGGACATTGCCAACAATTATTGCATCATGGAAGCACGCAATGTCGAACTGGCAAGAGAAAGATGTTATTGATGAAAGATTGAGAAAGTGGAGGATAAGATGATGATCGGAACAATCAGAGTAACACCAGAAAGACTGATGACAACAGCACAGGATTTTGCAACACAGAGCGCAAAGCTGAATGACACAACAGACAATATGCTTGGACTTGTAGAAAGTCTGAATTGTTTCTGGCAGGGCGAAGCCAGCCAGGCATTCACAAACCGCTTTAAGCTGCTAGAGGATGATATGTGCAGGATGTACAAAATGATCCAGGAACATGCCCATGATCTTGAACAGATGGCAGAGAACTACCGCGAAGCAGAAGAGAGAAATGAAGCGGAAGTACAAGATCTTTCAGCAGATGTAATCATCTGAGCATAGCGTAATCCATCCTGAAGCAATGGCAGCAGTGTCATTGCTTTTGGAGGTTAAAAGAAAAGAGGGAAGAGTATGGAAACACAAGACATCAGAAATGCATTTTATGACACACTGGAGTATTTGCGCAGTAGTGAGATGCAGGGTGTATTGATCCGCACAAGGAAAAACACGCTGCTCTATCCGGACAACTTCTGCACATGGCACCACAAACCATTGTGTAATGGAGAGGTTGCGGTAATAGACCGCACACCAGTAGAAACATGCGTCAAATATGGCAATGAAGCTAAGACAGCAGTTCTCATGACAGGTGATGCTTTAAATCCTGGTGAGTCTGCCCGCAAAGGTATTGAAAACAGCGAAACAGAACTATGCATTTGTACGAGTGTTTATCCATGCCTTACTTCTACGGAACAGGGTGATGCATTCTATACGATGCATGCAAGGGTAAACCAGTCTGCTTATACAGACCGTGTGCTCTATGTAAGAGAAGTACCTGTTATCAAAACAAAGAGTGGTAAGATAATTCCTTTTGATAAGCGTGTGAATGTGGATGTTATGGTCGTTGCTGTACCACAGTCAGCGGATTCTTCCACATTGCATGATATTTACAAAAACCGCATCAAAAATGCATTGGATGTGGCAATTGAAGAAGGTGTCAAAGTTATCATTCTCGATGCCTTCAACAAACAAATCACAGAAGCAAAGATACTGGCAAAAGCATATGCGGAAGTCATTCAGGAAGGACATTACACAGATCAGTTTGAAAAGATTCTGTTCACCATTCCTGATTATGAAACAAGAATGATCTTTGCCAGCACATTTCAAACAAAGCAGGAAATTCCTTCCATTACACCAGCTCAAATAAAGAAAGAACCTGAGGTAGTGGAAATGCCTTCAGTGGTTGAAATGCCTACACCTGTTGTAGAACCTGTACCTGTTGTTGAGGAACCTGTGAAGGCAGAGGAACCAGAAGTGGTTGAGATGCCAACGGTTGTTGAAGAAGAGCCACAGAAGGTTGAAGAACCAGTGGTTGAACCTGAACAGGAAGCACCGACAGAAACGGTAGAAGAAGTGAAGGAAGCAGAACTGGAAGTTGAAGAAACACCAACGGAGCCAGAAGTAGTTGAGATGCCAGCAGCAGTTGAAGAGAAGACAGAGCCTGTAGTGGAAGAACCACAGAAGGCCGAAGAAGAAAAGCGTGTTGTGGTAACACCAGAACCGGTAAAGGCAGAGCCGATTATAGAACCGGCACCTGTTGTTGAGGAAACTGTGAAGGCAGAAGAAACACCAACNCACCAGAACCGGTAAAGGCAGAGCCGATTATAGAACCGGCACCTGTTGTTGAGGAAACTGTGAAGGCAGAAGAAACACCAACAGAACCAGAAGTAGTTGAGATGCCAACAGTAGAAGAAATGGCAACTCCTGTGGTGGAAGAACCAGTGGCTGAACCAGAACAGGAAACAACGGTAGAACCAGTGAGAGAAGAAGTCACTGTTACTGAAACAGCAGTTGAAGAGGTGAAAGAACCTGAACCGGTAGTCGAGAAAGCAGCACCAGAACCAGAAGTGGTTGAAATGCCAGCACCGGTTGAAGAGAAGGCAGAACCTGTAGTTGAAGAAGTGACGGCAGTTGAGCCTGAACAGACGGTAGAGGTAGCTTCTGAACCAGAGGTTAAGGAAGAGGTACCGGTAGTTGAAACTATGCCGGAACCAGAGCCAATTGTCACAACAGCGGAAGAAACAAAACCTGTTGAAACATCAGAAATTGTTGAAGAGGAAACTCCTGCGGAAGTTACTCCAGAGCAAATTGTCGAGGAGGTTACAGCTCCAGTAGAACCAGAACCTGCACCTGTTGTTGAGGAAGCTGCAATGGTTGAGGAAGTTCCTGCTGCGCCAGAAGTTGTTGAGACAACAACACCTACTGAGGTTAAAGCAGAGTATGAGGTTGAAAAACCAGTTGAAGTAACGCCAGAGCCTGTAGTTGAGGAACCAGTAAAGGTAGAAGAAATTCCTGCAGAACCTGTTGTTACACCTGCTTCTATTGCCCGGGAAATGGTGGAAGAGCCTGCACCTTCTTACAGGTATACAGTACGTGGTGAAGAGGAGAGTGTTCCTGCTGAACCAATTCGTGTGATGCCTGTGGTTGAGGAAATGCCTGCTGTGAAGAAGGATAGTCCTACTGAACAGCTGGATGAGGTTGTGGATCTTGGATTTGTTTCCTTTGGACCAGTTGTTGAAAAGAAGAAGGAAGAAAGTGTACTTGGTCGTTGTGTGAAGACGAAGGTGATTCGTGAGAGTCATGCATTTACTTCTTATGAGGCAGAGCTGGATGGTAAGTCTGTTGTGGTGACAATTTATGGTTTTGAACCTTCACAGGCTGCTATGGCAGATACATTGTATGACCGGTTTACAAAGCTTGGTGGTCTTCATGGTGAGTGGTTTACAGCCTATCCGTGTGTTGAACGTACTGGTGATGAGCTTGTTGTTATTGCGGAGAAGGAACCGGATGGTATGCCTTTGGAGAAGCTTGCCGGGAAGCTCAGCAATGAGCGTGCAATGCATTATATGCAGCAGGTTGCTTCGGGTATGCAGATTTTGCATGAACATGGTCTTCCGGTGAATGTTGTTTCTCCTTCTCAGTTCAAGATAACGATGAAAGGAAATATTCACTTTATTGCTGGTCGTATAAGGACAATGAAGGATGCGCCGGTGATGGAGGATGATCAGAAGTTTATGTATCCAGGTTATACAGAGGATGAGGTGAAGGCTTCTCTGTATGCGATTGGTGCGATGACATATTATTTGTTGAATGGAACACAGTATAGCGAGGAGGGGGTCCGTGAACATATTGCCAGTGACCCATCGAATAGTGCGGTTTATCGAATGATCTATTTCTGTTGTACAGATATTGAACAGATCAGGATAAAGAATTTTGAGAGTCTTGTGAATGAGATTACAAATAACCGATAAGAAAGAAGAGGGAAATGAAAATGAAGAAGGTTTACATTTGTAAGAATTGTGGTTCTGTTGTTGCGGCGAATGACAATGCACAGGTACGTTGTGCGAAGTGTGGCACAATGATGACACCTGCTGGTCTGACGGATCAGGAGTGGCTGGCGATGAGTGATACGCAGAGACGTGATGTGTTTGC
Organism: uncultured Erysipelotrichaceae bacterium; assembly: GCA_949289855.1. Lineage (GTDB taxonomy): Bacteria > Bacillota_I > Bacilli_A > Erysipelotrichales > Erysipelotrichaceae > Bulleidia. Next base: position 207 of record CASEPS010000036.1, on the reverse strand, counting down.
GCGTGTGAATAATCCAGAGCCTCAACCTGCTCCACAGCCTCAGCCTGCATATACTGCACCAGCTGCACCTGTTGCGCCAGCTCCTGCTGCACCAACACATTCTCCATATAAGACAATATGTAAAAGCCCTCCATTAACTTGCGTGTTCGAGGATCATCCCACATACTAGTTATTGGAAAACAATAAGAATGGGGGAAGTTGCCTCAT
>CASEPS010000035.1 GCA_949289855.1 uncultured Erysipelotrichaceae bacterium | reverse complement strand
TGCTTTCTTCTTTGGCAAGTTCCAAGGCTTTTTCATAGATGACCTTTTGTTCATCAATCAGGGTGAATTCCTTATTTCCTTTTAACAAAGATGCTAAGTTATCCTGCAATGACTTACTTGGAATAATCTTTCCATTTTCGATATGATACATCACATCAGGATTGCCTTTTTTGACAAACTTTGTAATGAAATCCGCAAGCTTTTCAGCGTCACCTCTTGTAAAGACTGGTGCCTGTTCTACATAGTAGTCATAGCAGGAAGCTGTCAGGTCATCATTCTTCTCTAAGCGGTAGTTATGCAGGTATGCACATGGCTGTAACAATATCTTGTATTTCCGTACATCCTCATTGTAGTCACGGATCATAGAGACATAAGACCATGCCTGATACGATGGATGTGTAGTTTCTACCTGTCTGCCATGTAAATTGGTAATAACAACAGCATCTTTTGAATCCACTTTCTTCAGACTATCCCATTGCTTGAGTTCTACAATCACTGCACTTTCACGGTGTTGTCCATCTTCACCAGAAATGATGAAGTCTACACGTTTGTTGGAATTAGGAATACGGTATTCAATGGCAATACGGCATTCATTGGGAATGCGTTTATCCTCCATAACACGATACATGTAGTTCATAGAATTCATCCATGATCTGAATTCACTGGAACCGGTATGTTTATGCAGTTTCTCTAATACTGCAGCTTCTATCTTCTCTTCAATGACATCCATTCTCACATCATTGAGAAATTGTTTCTTTGTTTCCTGATACACAATCATAGTTTCACCTGCATACTGTCTATATTATATCAACCCACAAGAACTGTAACATCTATAGTTCAGTTCATCATTCCTCAAACAGTTTCTTCAGAATGTAATCCCTGTTATCAATAAACAGTTTTGTGATCTGGTAGCTGTCTGTTTCTTCATAGGAAACAGGATGAATATAACCATCATCAAAGGACAATATCTCGGCATCCGGATAAGCTAACAGAATGGGAGAATGGGTAGCAATGATAAATTGTGCACCCTGTTTGACAGCATTATGAATATACATTAACAGTGTCATCTGTCTTTGCTGGGAAAGTGCTGCTTCTGGTTCGTCAAGAATAAACATACCACTGTTGTCCATATACTTTTCCATGATAGCAAGAAAGCTTTCTCCATGAGACTTTTCATGTAATTTCATCGATGGATGCAATATGTCACTGTAGTTCATTTCTTCTGCTGTAGCTACATTGTAGAAACTTTCAGCACGAAGGAAGTAACCATACTTCTCTGCATAAGGATCTTTGACTACCGTCAAAGCATGGCTGAGTTCACTATGTGAGTCATATGTAGAAAAGGAATAGTTCATAGAACCACCTTCGGCATTAAAACCATAGGCACCCGCAATGGCTTCAAGTAATGTAGACTTGCCTGTTCCATTTTCACCCGCAAAGAAAGTGACTGGAGAATGAAAGACAAGTGGTCCCATGGAACGCAATGTCTCTATGTCCCTTACATAGTCATCTTCTTTGACATATTTCCAGTTAATGGAAACTTCACGAATATTCATATAACTCACTCCATTTTGACAAAGGGAATGCACCAGCACTCCCTTTCATCATTCATCATTATTTATACACCGCAATGTATTAATAGCAGCTGTCCATCCAGTCTTCCAGGTCATTTTTGATCGTAAATACAAGCATATCATATGCATCCTGGGATACTTTGCCTCTTGCAAGCATAGATTTATAGAACTTCTTGATGCTTGCTGAGCATGAGCGCACTGTATCAGGAGTAGACCAGAGACATTTGCGTATGAACCAGTAGCCAAGAAAACCATTTACCATATCAATTCCCTGTTCCATAGAATAAGCATCATCATAAAGCAGATAATCGTTGAGATACAGATCCATATTTTCAATATGATTTTTGATGGTTTTTGGTTTCAACCCTTTTTCTTCAAGGTCTTGTCTGAACCACTCCAGGTATTGTTCATTCACTTTCTTATATTGTTCACACTTCTTTTCGTATTCACTCATTTCTTCCATATCATTCATAACTGTTATTTCCCTTCCTTTTCAATAATACCAGAAATCTTCTTCATATTCTTTTCAGATATTCTGCAGGTACATGGTCTGTTAACCACACACCATTAACTGACAGATAAAACCTATAACCGTCTTTGTACATCCTTCCACTGTTCACAAGCAATACAACTGGGTTGCCATGACGTTGTCCTACTTTGATAGCAGTACCAATATCATTCGAAAGATGTACACAGAGTCTTTTCATCTTCAGCAAACCATATTCCATAATTGATGGTAAAGAATCCACTTTTGTCCCATGATACAGAGAGTCTGGAGGAATTGTCTCCATTAGCTCCACATCTACTGGAATGGTATGTCCCTGGCTGGCACGAATCTTTGTATGGTCATCATTAAATACATATCGTTTCTTATCATTTGTTCGAACAATATATTCCAATGATTCTCTATCCAGTTCCCTGCCAGACGCAATCGTCATTTCTATCAGTTCATCTACATCTGCCCATCCATGTTCATGCAGAGTAATACCAATCTTCTCTGGTTTATGACGAAGAATGAGGGCAAGAAATTTGCTTGTCTTTATGTAGTCCATAATTGTTATTCAACATTTCATAAATAATTGTTTGATTAGTTCTTTGTTCTGGAAATTCATTTGAATAACGTATATCAATCCCATTTACCGGTATATTGAATTTTCATCATTGTGCCACATTCAGGACAGCGGACATGACGATCTACAATAGCGTTATATCTTGCTGTAAACCCTTCTACAACTGATGTATGCCCTTTGCATGCAGAACATTTGTGTACATAATGTTCATAAAGCCTATAGTGTTCACGTAAATCGGAATATGTAACATAGTCATATTCATCATCAGATTATACAGTTGACCTATCATTATTTGTGTCCATTTCTTTACTATCAACACCTTTCACAGGAACATATAAATCAAGTTCAGGTACACTCATTAATTTCCCACAGTCATCGCATTGAACAACTATATTGTTACATGTTATTGCTCCATCCGGGTGTTCTTTAAAAAACTGTTTTCCCTGTTTACCATATAGTCCTGCTTTCATATTTTGAACTGTTTCACAATACTCTTCAGGATACATAAAACCAGTTCCCGAATGTGCGGAAAAACGATATCCGCACTTGCCACATTTACACGCATAGATAGAACCCATATTTATCACCATCTGCTTTTATATTGATAATTCAAAATAACTATTCATAGAGCAGACAATCATTCAGATACTGATATGCATGTTATTCAAAAAGCCTTCAATATTTGTGACCATTTCACCAGAAGCCTCTGTCAACAGGCCATCATCTGTCAGTATTGGTGTATCAAGCACTGACTTAATGGATACAGCAAAGCTTGCACATGAAGCAATTACCTTCCGGGATTCAGGTGAATATTGTGCATAGTCGTCACCTTCCTTCTGATAAATGTCTTCCATTTTATAAATGAGCGGAAGAAAGTATGTATCCAGTCTGGCAAGGAGATTGTAGAACATATATGTTCTTCTACGGATTGTTTCGCATTGCAGTGAAGCAGTTGAAAGTTGAGAAGCAATCCGAATTGCTTCAGCCTTATTTGTGATAGCTTTTTCCAGATCTTTTTTTGCCGCATGTCCTGCAACCAATCCCATAACCATCAGTGCAGGACCTGCAACCAGTCCGCCAAGTACCGCAGTACCGCCGGCCATGCCAAGACCACCTGCAGCAAGTGAGCCTCCGCCAAAGAATGCAAGTGTTGCATTGGTCGCAGCAGCTCCGCTTAAAGAAGCTATTGCTGTCCCAGTGGAAGCAAATGCAAATGCCTGTGCTGCCCCATATGCTCCAAATGCAGCAAGCGCTCCACCTGCAGTACCAGCAATGGCACCACCAGCAAGAGAACCTGCAAAATTAACCATAGCTTTGATATCTGTAAATTCATTTTGATCTATATGGAATTTCTTCAGTTCTTCTAGTCCAACCGTATCACGGAAATCTACATTCTTTATTTTAGTGAACGTATCCAGGAACTCTGAAACACTTTGATTCAGAATAGTTATTTTTTCCTGTCCAAGACTACTGAGAGCATCCCCGCATGCTTTTCTTTGTCCATTTAATTTGTCAGTTGCAGCTTCTACAAGCGCATTTGCATTATTGTTGATATTCTTTGCATTGTTTGCATCAATTCCGGCTTTAATTGTCTTTCCTATTCCTAATCCACCGGTTGCTACAGCAGCTCCAATAAAAAGTAATGGTACTGGCATATTATCTCCCTCACAATTCAATCAGATCTATAACACTCTGCATGATTATATTTCTTCTGTTTTCTAATTCCTTGATAATCGCTTCGATCGTCAGATATGGTTTATTTGTTGTTTTAACCCATTCTGTTTCTTTATCAATATCCATGATTGTGCGCATACTGCTTTCCATTTCAAGGAATATTGCTTTATCAATATTCAATCTTCTGACAATATGCTTCAAAAAGCGCTTTTCAATTTCCGTACAATTCTTATCACTATATACAATGGACATCATATCCCAGACTAACAATTTAGATGAAATGATGGAACCATTATTCTGCGGTGCACGTAGTGCTTCCTCTGCTCCTTCAACAAGAACATCATAATAATCTTCCGGATCAATCAGCTTATCCATAGAAGCTTTGCATTCTGCAAACAACTGTTCTTTGAACGATTGATATTCTTCATCTAATTGTGAACAGATCAGATCAAGTGTTTCCTGTTCTGTTTCATTAACCTCTGTGTCTGCAATCATCTGAAAATAGATGATCTTGATTGCTGTACGTGTAGACACATACGATAAATCTGCTGTGACTTCTTCTTGTTCAGCCTGGTCTTTTTCATCCTTTTTCAAAAGATTTTTAAGACTCTCAGATGTCTTTTCGCCAACCTCTTTCAAATCAGGAAGTTCTACTTCATTCGCCATGTTTTTTACAGAATCCACTGTGTTCTGCAATGAGTCTTTCAACCCTTTTCCTAATCCCTTCAAATCCATAACCATCCTCCAAATTACAACACCAGTGGTATATCAGAATCCATCAGAGCATCAAATTCTTCCTGATTCTCAAACTGTGGTTCTCTTCCTAGTACTCTTTGTATGACCACATTTCCTTTAATGACAAGATTTGAATCTCCTGAAGCAAGTCCCTCATTCATATAATCAAATCCTGTGACAAATTGTTCAATATCCTCTGCAAGATATTGTGCAACAGTTTCTTCAAGTTTTATCTTGAATTGGATAAAGTCATCCATAAAGATTTCAGCTTTGGCTTCAGAAAGAAGCATCTTTTCATGGATCAGCTGCGCTTCTTTTCTTTCACCAGAAATATCTTTAACGATGGCAAAAGCTGCTCTTCCCGCACCAATGTAATTAAATCTCGTAACAAAGTTACCTGCCATCAGTACTGAGTTACCACCAGATTCAATTGCTGCGCGCACTGCAGCATCAGCAGTATCCGCAACCGTAAATGTCATCGTAGAAACTGTCAGCATGCGATCAACTGTACGGCTTCCAAATGGAATAACAGTTTTCCAGTTTATCGCACCAGCTTCATTGTTATTCTTTTGCAGTTCACGAATCAAATTTCTGACAAAGTAAACAGTTCTCACCATTACTTCATTGATAACTACAGGAACAGTCTGTTTCATTGCTGCCTTATATACTGGAATTTCATGTCGGAGGTCCGCTTTATCCTTCACATACAGATCATTAAGGTATTTCGGCAATCCAGTGTTCTTTAAGCCAGGTAAAGAAGAGAGTTCATAAAGCAGGGAAATGAATATACCAGGTATTCCCATTCCTGTTCCAGGTGTATTTTTAGAGCCTCCCATATCACTGACCAGATGGCCAAACCAGTTATCAGCGCACTTAGCAACTTCAATGAGAATTGGCACGGAAACCACAAGATGAGCAAGCTTCTTGATAGAATCAGGTATTTCTGCGAATTCTTCTTCACATTGTTTTATATCCATGTGTACAAGCCAGTTTAAAATACCGGTTAATATAGCAGGAATCAGAATGTTAATAATATCCTTTTGGGTTGTTTTTACAAACCTGACGTGCCATTCTCCTTCGCTATTCACAAATACACCAATTCTCAGGAACTGAACAAGCAGCGAACAGATTAATCCAAGAGGTGTTGGATGGTGTGCAAGATCCGCAAGATGGTGGTTCTTAGCCGATACCCCAATCCCTGCTCCTTTCCAAATGGCATCCTGGGCAACTGGGAATTTCTTCTCAAGTTCAGCAATTACATCTTTAAGGCGTTCCTTATGAATGCCTTTCATATCAGCAAACTGATGAATAAACTTGTTCACCTGTTCGTGAGAAACAGCAATGTCATTCTCAGTGATTTCTATTTTTCCAACAAATAGTGCATCTACTGCTCCAGAAAGAATACCACTGGCAACAGCAAGGAGATAATCACTCGTGTCTGCATTAACACTATATCGCTCCAATTCACCATTCACTTCATTGAGTGCTTTATTGAGCATTTCGAGTTTCGTATTATTATCATTAGAATTTGTTTCTATGTTTATTTCACCAGAGATAACTTCTTTTGTTTCAAGTTGTTCGTTTTTCTTTTGCTGCAGAGTATATGTACCATTCAGTATGTCATGATATTGACTGGTTTTTGTCCATTCATTACATTCATATGCACGCGTAGCAAGTCTAGGATGGCTTTCATCCTTTGTAAGCATTTCTTCTAAAAATCTGTTTGATGATAAATCATTCACTAATGTTTTCAAATCAGATGCCTGTTTCAAAAACTCTTCATGATTTACATTCTCATAACCATGAAGTCTCAAGAGAACTTCAACCATCTTTTCAGCAGTTCCATCACAAAGAACAGATGCACGGTCTGCAGAAAATTCACTGCATCTGTCCCAGAAAAGAAGAGCATGTTTCAATGAAACACCTTTCTTCTTTAACTGTACACCACAATCATCATCCAGCAAAGTTGCCATAGAATGATACAAAAAGTGCTGACATGCAATATGTCCACATTCATGAGCAAGAACCGTAGGTATAAGTTCTGCAGGCAAAGTTTCAACCAATTTGGATGTTATAAAGATGAAAGGACTATTTATCCCACCTGTCCCTGCGTTCATTACATCAGCATTTACATAGTATAAGTCTGGAATATCAATTCCAAGCTTCTCACAAATTGGTGGAAGATACTGATATATTTCAGGTAACTGGTTTTCACTCAGCCTTACACCATTAGACAAGAATTCTATTTTTGCTGCATTTTCATCAAAGTCATTTATAAACTTCTCCCGTATCTTTTCAAAGTCAGGAAGACTCTTCAATTCAGAAAACGCAATATCATCCAATTCATGTCTGTACAACTCCGCTTTATAGACCATACCTCATCCCCTCACATTTCTATTTCGAGTGGTCATTCTTTGACTCAGGAACAAACTCAACAATATCATCAAGTTTGCAATCAAGAGAAGTACACAGCTTTTCCAATACATTCAACCTGACATCTTCATTCTTGCCTAACTTAGCCATAGCATTAGTACTGATACCAGCCAGATGTGTAAGCTCCGTTTTATTTATGTTTTTATCAATCATCAATTTCCAAAGCTTATTGTAATTTACTGCCATACTTCTCCTCTCCATCCTTATCAATCTATAACTCCATTGTAACAGAGAAGAAAGAAATCTCAAGATATTCTTGAGATTTGCAAGAAGTTTATTCGATTTTTGATAGATGTTCTGCAGGTACATGGTCTGTTAACCATGCATCATTAGCAGACAGATAAAACCTATAACCATCTTTGTACATCCTTCCACTGTCCACAAGCAATACAACTGGGTTGCCATGACGTTGTCCTACTTTGATAGCAGTACCAATATCATTCGAAAGATGTACACAGAGTCTTTTCATCTTCAGTAATCCGCATTCCATAATTAACGGCAAATAATCAACTTTCATTCCATGATACAGAGAGTCTGGGGGGATTGTATCTTTCAATTTCACATCTACTGGAATGGTATGTCCCTGGCTGGCACGAATCTTTGTATGGTCTTCATTGAAGGCATATCTTTTTTTATCATTGGTACGAACAATGTATTCCAATGATTCTTTGTCCAGTTCTCTGCCAGATTGAATAGTCTTTTCTATCAGTTCATCTACATCTGCCCATCCATGTTCATGCAGAGTAATACCAATCTTCTCTGGTTTATGACGAAGGATAAGGGCAAGGAATTTGCTTGTCTTTATGTAGTCCATAATATGTCATCCTTTAATACTTTTTTTAACTACTGGCAAAACCATTAAAATAACTTCAATGGCGTATTACATCTTGATAGTAGTAGTACAAGCTCCCTCAGAGAAATAGTTTCTGTCATTGCGAGATTTTAAATGTATGTATCATTACATGTATATCATTGCGGAAATTAACCAGCCACGCTATCTTACTAAGATATATATCACTAATAAAGTCAATCCCAGTCACCAACACAATTGATAGACATCATTGAACCACATTTTGGACAACGAACATGGCTATCAACGTTTACATCATATCTGTCATTAAACCCTTCTACTACAGATGCATGACCATGGCAGACAGAACATCTATGATCATAGTGTGCATAAAAATTAAAATACTATTTTAAATCAGAATATGAAATATAATCGTAACCTTTACCAGAAAACACAGTTGACCAATTATAGCTTCTATCGATTTTATCAATACTAAACCCTTCCTTTGGTACATATAAATCAAGTTCAGGCACCTGCATTAATTCCCCACAATCATCGCATTGAACAACTATATTCTCGCATGATATAGCACCATCTGGATGCTCTTTAAAGAACCGTTTTCCTTGCGCACCAAACTTTCCAGCTTTCATTTACTTTACCGTTTTACAATATACCTTAGGAAAAGAAAATCCAATTCCCAGGAATGCATTAAACTCATATCCACACTTATCACATTACTTCTATACCATGAGCCCATTTATCTCACCGCCCTTTTCTCTATTGATTCTTTATGGAATACTTTACAGGTACTGCATCTAGATCGAATGGCATGTCTGAAGGAATATCAGTTAACTCATTGTCTAGAATTCCATGTTCATCGCACCATTGGTATGCATTCTTTAAATATCTTTCAGCAATTTCTGGTTGTATTGGAACATTAGTTTTCTTTATCCATGCAAAGTAATCCATATTTGATTTAGAAGAATTACATGATTTACATACATAAACAAGATTATCTCCAGAATCACTTCCACCTTTGCTTCTTGGAAATAAGTGATCCAGGGTCAATGGAACATTTTGTTTACCACAGTATGCACACTCATCTGCATGTTTCAACTTTTTTCTTTCATTCAAATATATACTTTGCATACTCATATTTCCTTCCATAAGACCTTTATATAATTTCGATCTTTGTTTATAGCATGCAATAATATACTTTCGAGGGTTTTGCTTCAATGCAATTTGATATGCTGCCAGATTTGCATATGACCAATTTATTTTTTCTCGAATTGTTTTGAGTTCAAATGACATTTATAATCATCTCTTTCTTCCTTTATTTCATTAACTTATGTTCAATTTCTTCAATCAATCCCTTATCAGCTGGTAACCAATCAACACTATCAAGACTGTCTTTTGTTAACCATTTGGCTGCTTCATGTTCTTTGAGAACAAGTTGTCCTGATTTAATAGTACAGAAGAAACAATCCATAGAAAGATGAAATGTTGGATAGTCATATTCCACTGTATCCAGATATTCTCCTACTTCTATCTCTGTATCCAGTTCTTCTTTAATTTCTCTCACTAATGCTTCCTGTGGTGTTTCCCCTTCTTCAATCTTTCCGCCAGGAAATTCCCATCCATCTTTGAATTCTCCATATCCACGTTGTGTAGCAAATACCTTTCCATCATGAATGATGATTGCTGCTACTACTTTTACTGTTTTCATATTCTGCCCCCTTAGTTATTCACTATATATTCATAAATATCTTCACGTACTGGTGTATCTAAATCCCATTCAATCTCTACTGCAGTTTTGTCTGTATTTGCCATAATGAATTCTTCAGCATTGCCTGTTGCTCTCATAGAGCCAAGGAAATAGAACTCTTTGGAAATCTTGTCATCCTTATTCTTTCTAACAAACAGTTCTACATCAATGCCCCTTTCCTTAGCATGCAAGAAGTTTTGTACATCATCCGATGACTTTGTTCTCCCTTGCTTAGAAATGGCAATAAGACGGCTAGGATTCACAAAATGATCCTCATACTTAATCGTATCTTGAATGTCATCTTCTTTATCATAGTTGATAAAAACTGGAAATGTTTTTGTCTTCTTATCAAACTTATAGCCACCAAGGTTTAATGGCACCTCATTGTTTTCCCATTCCAATAAACGACACACATCTTCATAGGTATATTTCTGATAGAGAACAAAACTTGTTTCTTTATAGCGATGACTGTAATTCTGTTCATAGCGAGAAATACCAAAATCAATCAATTCTTGGACAATGTCATAGAAATCCTTTTTCAATAACATTGTTCTAAACTCATTAGAAGTAGTATATTCACCATCAGTTTCCTTTTCCAAAAAAATGCAATCCGCATATGTTTTCTTACCAGTTCCTGCAGGAAATTCATTTGTCATGACATTTACAACATTCTTAACAGTTTTGGCTTTCATCTCTATGCCATATTTCTGTTTCATGTCCTTTTCCCATAACAAGAAAATGCCTCTTTGATAACCAAGAATTCTCTTGAGCAAAGCTAACTCATGAATACGTTTGCCACTCGCAAGTTTCTTTGAAATGAATTCAACAATCTTCTCTTCTTTTTCAGAAAGCCGAATTGTATAGTCCTTTTCATACTTCACCAAGAATTTGTAATAGGAACCTAATCGATCATTATCAAAGATTCTCAGCACATCCATTTCTCCATATTCATCAAAGTCTTTCAATGCTGGAATATGACCTAGCTTATTCTTTAAGTTCTTATAATTCTCTCTGATCAACTTGATGTCACTGAAATTAGCTGTATCAATTGCAGAGAAGATTCTCTTACGAGAGATTTCATCAAAATGAATCGTAGATGATCCAGGAATAATACGTTCCCCTTCTAATACGTATCTTCGAATATTGTCCTTGTTATAACTACGGTCACCAGAAAGAGCAATTGGAATCATAAAGTTATTCTTGTAATTTCCAATAAAGTCGAGAATGACTACATATTCCTTTTGATTTGCTTTACGCAATCCTCTTCCTAACTGTTGGACAAAAACAATTGGCGATTCTGTTGGTCGTAACATAATCACTTGATTCACTTCAGGAATATCAACACCTTCATTGAAGATATCGACGGTGAACAAATAATCAAGTTTTTCTGAACCACCATCTAATACCAATCGTTCTATCGCAGATTCTCTCTTTTCTTGACTATCATCACCAGTTAAAGGCATTGTGCGATAGCCATGTTCATTAAACTTTTCGCTCAATGCGATTGCTTCTTTCTTAGAACTGCAGAATATTAAACCCTTTGGACAATCTCCACTATGACCATAATATTCCATTTGTTCAATAATATAGTTCACACGTGCTTCACACGTTAAGCGGTTAAAATCACGAAGTCCTGTCTCTTCATCAACAGTTACACCATCAATTTCTAAATCGGTTATACCAAAGTAATGGAATGGACAAAGCAGGTTTTCTTCTAATGCTTGTTGCAAGCGAATCTCATACGCAATATTATGGTCGAACGCAGCATAGACATCAAAAGCATCCGTTCTTTCAGGAGATGCTGTCATGCCAAGCCAAAGCTTTGGTGTAAAGTAATGCATGATGTTTTGGTAACTATTTGCACCTGTGCGATGTGCTTCGTCAATGATAATCGTATCAAATTCATTTTGAGCAAAACGGTGCATCACTTCTTCTTTCGCCATCATCTGCATGGTAGAAAAAAGATAATCCACATCATAATCTTTTGAATTACCAGAAAGTAAGCCAAATGTTCTCGTGTCACCAAATACCTTTTTGTAACTTTCAATAGCCTGTTTTGCGATCTGCTCTCGATGGACGAGGAACAACACCTTTTGCATCTTCTCTTCTCGCATAGCAAAAGCTGAAGCATATGTCTTTCCGGTTCCTGTTGCGGATATTAACAAAGCTTTTGATGCACCCTGCTCACGGATCTTTTCCAGGTTCGAAATAAAACCTAACTGCATCGCATTAGGGCGTAATTGATATTGTGAAATAGAAGGTACTACAGCACTCCGCGCAATTCTTCTTTGTTCTTTTACAACATTGTAGTACGTTGTGTAGGCTTCAATAAAATCATCAAATGCTGCAGAATATTCAGATTCCCAAAGCGCCGTAAATTCCTGCAACAAATCATCCGCAAACTCTCCATCTTTTGTCGAAATGATTCTTGTATTCCATTCTTTATTCTTTGTTAAAGCATTCAGTGTTAGATTAGAACTACCAATGATCATACGGTACATATCATCATGTTTGAAGATATATCCCTTTGTATGAAAACCATCATCTGATTTTCCCGTTTGATACATCTTGATAGTAATGTTCTTCAATTCCGCAAGCTTTCTAATCGCTGCAGGATCACTGAAGTTCTGATAATCCGTAGTAAGAATTCTACCAGGTATCCCTTTTCTCTCTAATTCCTTAAACGTCTGCAGCAAAGGTGTAATACCACCCATTGTGATGAATGCAACACTGATAAAGAATTCACTGCATGACGAAAGTTCATCTTCTATCGTAGAGATGACCTTTCTTCCTTCTTCATAGTTATTGGATATGAACATTGGCTTATAAGCAATATTTGCCTGATGATTTCTATCCACAAAAGCCGCAATTTGCCCATCCATTATGTTGTGATTCATGTTATTCAAAGCAGGACTCCTTTATCATTTTCAACAGGTTATATTGTACAGGATTATTGATTCCATATTTCATGTATATTCACATACTTCGTATGCGGATTGAAATTTCTTTCTCTCGTATGATCATTCGTATATTGAAGTATTTTCTTAGCTTCATACTCATAATAGACTTCAGAAATACGATCTAAGATTTCTCTTCTGCGCTGTGCAGAGAATTTGTCTCTACGAAGAGATACCATGACCACAAGTTTTAATGGATCATCTTTGACTAAGCGAAGTCGTTCATCCTCCTTTTTACTCTGCACAATATCTCTTTCATAACGTGCAATAGAATCTGGTTTTAAACCGAAAAGGATTTCCAAATCCTCACATGACAAACGATATTGCACACGAATATTGAATATGTCTCTGGATGTCAGAAGTCCATTATTCTTACGATATGTATCATGTCCATTTTGAGAACTTTCTTCTTCCATCTCATATGTCTGCCATTCATTGTATTCCTCATCCGCAAATGGACAATGGTAGTATCTCTCATGAGAAAGTATGTGTTGATTTGCTATTGTCCAACAAACTTCTCTGTCTCTTTCTTCTACAAAATGTCTATGTCCACAAGCAGGACAATCCATCAACACATTTCGAATTACAATATCATCTCTCATATGTCTTTCCTTCCTCTTTGTATTATTGTACTAATACTATTGGAAGGAATACATGACAAATCAGTTATTTCTTATCTTTTTCAACAGGAATGTTACATCATACACTGGAATGTATGTCACATTGTCTTCTGTATACATTTCTCTATGCTCAGAAAGAACATAAATGTGTTTTACTTTATCATTTGCTTTTAATGTATGTAACTCATCAGAAATATGCTTGATTTCGCAATCAATGACAAAGGCTGATGTGGATGCGTTGTCGTTGCATACAAGAGTATTTGTTTCTTTATAAACATATAATGGCAGAGAAAGAGACAATGCTTCTGTTACGACAACTGTTTCAAATGCAGGTTCTTCATACAAAGAATCATGGAAATCTGTAAACTCCACAATACTTGTCATAAGACCCACATCATTGAAAAAGAGTTTTTGTTCTTCCTTTTCATCAGCTGTTAATGGAAATTCCAAATCAGTCACAACAGGAACATGAATACCATTCTTTTCCATGTATCTGGAATAGAACTCACGTATAACATTCTGTGTCTGTCTTACTGGTGTATAATCCTTTGTCTTTAACCATGAATTGATGGATGCTGGCATTCCACCAACAATGACATAGTCTTTGAACAACTGTAACATCTTCTCATGTGTTTTCTCATCAAGACTCTCATTGTTCATAAACTGTTCTTGCATTGTATTCATTTCATCACGACCAACACCTACCGCAAGCAGGAATTCTGTAAAGTCCATTGGACGTATTGTCAAAAGACTGACCTTCTCCTGTATCCTGTCATCTGCTTTTTCCAAAGCTTCTTTAAGCCCGGTACCAGCGACAACGTACGTATATCTTTCATCATTTGCCATTGTCTTCAAACTGGAAACAAGCTTTGGATATACATGGAACTCATCCAGGAATACCAATGTATTGTCACCAGTATCTGCAGGAACATATTGTTCCAAGGCATTGAAAAATGTTTTCTTGTAACCAATACCTGCAAAAGCCTTCTGTGTCTCAGAATCCTTACGCAAATCAATTTCTACAACCTGTTTGAACAGCTTCTCTCCCACATGGCGGATCAATGTTGTCTTGCCAACACCATCCAGTCCATCTACCACAAGAACTTTCTTTGAACCTGATTGTAAATACTTCTCTATGACTTCTGTCATCTTTCTATAGAACATAACCGTACTTCCTTTCAACCATTATACCATTCAAACAGACTCATCTGTCTTTCAACAAAACTCTTTTGAATTGCTTCATGAATGATATCACCTTCTTCAAGATGTCCTGTCAGTAATGGACACGCCGGATCATGAAGCTTCATATTTGCCAATACTTCCCTTTGACTGACATTCGCGTAACAATACCTGCATAAATGCCCACACGTATTGTATGCTCCTATATCTGCTGTTATATAGCAGGCACATTCTTCCCTCGCCCCCTGGTTCTTTGGCACATGGAGCTTTGCATGTATTGCCTTCTCATACGTTTCCACTGTCATACAGCCACTGCAATCCGCTCCATATGGCGCAAGCTCATTCCCTTCTGCACATGGCTTAACAACCATGCCATTAGACCTTGCAATATCAATCATTGCCCTACCCAGAAACAATCTTTGTTCATGGGTTACTGCCTGTACTTCAGGAAAGTTGCGCCTTACCTTAGGATAAAGGTCAATAAAACTGATCACACATGTCTCTGTATAACCAGCAAGACTTTCCGCAATCGATTTGAATGCACGTAAATGGTACTCCATAGAATACTTTTTGGATACAAAAATTGGATCATACCTCCATCCAATACACTCTTTTCCAACAATACCAGACAGTACTTTGAAACTGTCTATCACCGCATGTTTATCCAGAATACCAGGTTCAATATCCCTTCCATATGGTGTAATTGTCACAAACCAATATTGTCCATAACCCTTTAACAAATCCATATAGGGAAACATTGGTGCAGGATTCTTTGTACAAAAGCCAATACAATCCACAACATCTCTGTTCAGTTTGTATTTTGTTACAAGCTTTGGATTATACGGATTACGCACAAGTACATAACCATCCCTGAGACGATTGGCAAACCACTCACTATAGAAAGCAGGAATATCAGTACGCATACCTGTGTTAATGATCATACTAAACCACCTTTCTGAAAATGACATTCAGCCATTGTTCCTGCCGTTTCTGCACATCTTCTGACACCCATACTTCCTCTATACCAAAACCACTTATATTAGAAAGCAAAACACCCAATGTCTCTTCATCCATGTCCAGATAATACCTTCCATCCCGGTAACCAGAAAAGCTTCCATATTTGAATGACATGTAGAGTATTCCATTCTTCTTCAAAGCCATGTGTAACTTTCGAAGAATGAGTGACAAATCATCTTTTGAATAATGCAGCAGAGAAGCACATGCCCATATGCCATCATACACATCACATGCATCAAATGCCATGAAGTCCATACACAAAACTGGTTGTTGTAACAGCTTCTCTGCATAGTCACATAATGCCTTTGAACCATCGAGAGCAGTTACTTCGTACCCTCTTTTCTTGAAGTACAAACTATCCCTTCCACTGCCACAGCCAAAGTCCAATATATGTCCTTTTTCCTTTATGAAGGAAAGAAACCTGTCACATGTTTCATGCATATCCGCATTGACTGTAAGAGATGCATATTGCATCGCATTGTCTTCATAATACTTCTTTGTCAATTCATCCATGGTACACCCACCTGTCTTTGAACCCACAATTCAAAGCACTTGTATATACAGGTTTGATAATTGTTTCTAACGTATTGGCAAACACATCAAATTCCTGACACTGTCCATACAACCTCTCTTTGATATGCACATCATTGAGGTTCTTCTTTGCACACTTCTCAAATGCCTTATGAATCACTTCACTTTCATGAATCCTGCTTGCAATCGCATATTCCTGTTGGCACAAGCCCTCAAAATATGTATGCCAATCCGGTAAGGCATTTCCCTTGCTTGAATTCACAGACTGTGTGGTTGGGTTCAGGTTCCATAGTTCATCATGGGCTACATACGACCATGGCACAAAATGATCAATGGAAAGAGATGTTTCTTTCGTTAATAGAATGCCTGTATAAATATCTCTGAGTTCTACACCCGCATCCAGAATGGTATGGTAGTAGTCACTCACAGCTTTGAGATCCCGTTTCTCTGGTGGTTCAAGCTTATCAATGATGCCAGGCACACCTGGATTACGTCTCTGTAAATAATGAATGAGACAATCCTCTAACCAGCCTTTGACTACAGCACCATTCTTACAGAAGTAGGAAACCCATTGTGGTCGTATGGTAATGGTAGTCTTTAATCCATTGAAGCTGCTATAGAAATAGATTGCTTCTGCATAGGTGTTAATACGTTCGATCTGCACACTCTGGCTTTTCCTGAAGAATTCTTCTTTATTCTTCATCAATAAAAATGGACTCTGTAAACGATATGGTACATAACGGATCAATGCTTCCCTTGTCTTACTGACAAAGACATCATCTGTTTCCATGAGATAATACAATAATTCATTTCTTTTCACATTCGAAGGAAATGCTTCTTTGCTTTGTATATATAACACAAGCTTTTCCAGCGTATCTGATGGTCCAAGGCTCAGATGGAACTCTGTTACCATATACCATGCGTCACAGATCATATGATTGACAATTTCTTCATAGGTTAAAACAACCGTATCACTTTCCTGTTTCAACACTTCTTCAAACAAAGCCTTGAACCAGAAAAACTTGTAACATTCTGTTGTATTACCGAATAATCTTGCTAATGCATGAATGGAAACATCGCCTTCAGGAAGATATACCATACCGCTTCCTCCTTCTGTTACTATTGTATCGAAAAAAGAGAATAGCTGCTAATCAGCAGCTATCCTTCTCAGCTTCTTAACACATCATGTCTGCGCAACATGTTCAATGCATGTTCGTACAACACGGAATGTTCTTCTTTCACAGAAGCATCATTTACCCGACGGGTGAAGAATATTCTTGCATTTTTGCATTGTCCCTCACATGTATATGGAACCTCATACGTTTCTGAATGAAGACCAAAGAGGTCTTCTTCCACGACCACAATCACATCCAGCTCATCCTCTTCGTTACATCTGGCAAGGTAGTACTCCATAACATCATCCACCGGCATCTCCGCATATGCGTCTTTTCGCAGCACTTCTATGGCATAGCGGTTGCCTTCTTTGTCAGTTGATTCTGTTTCCAGCAGCATCTTCATACCCGCAAAAGGCATGTCATAATCAGGACCAGAGCATGAACAAATGACAATATCCTCTCTGATCAGCATCTCATTGATCACATTTTGTGTTACGGATAGAGCCTCTGCATAGAGATCCCCTTTAGCAATCCAATCCTGTACATTCATTCGTTTCATCAATATCCTCCTTCACATCTCATCAGAAAACGAAATAAGCAAAAGAAGATGATGCTGCCATCACCTTCTGCTATATATGTACACAGCAAAGTCTTTTTTCCTCGCCCGAAAACGAAAAAATACAGGCAATTTATCACTGCCTGTATCTCTATTACTTCTTCAGTTCTAATCCATCATGGAAGGCTTTGCCTACCACTGGTCCAATTGTGCGATATGTGTTACTTGCCATGTCGAACATAATAGGCTGTAACTTGTCGAGGTCTACCCTGCCATCAGTAAGCACACTTTCATCCGCATGCATACAGATGATTTCACCAACAAGAATACCTGTTTCATCACTCCAGCTCTTACACTTGCATTCCAGTGTTACCGGATATTCTTCAATGATTGGTGCATTGACATGTTCTGCCTTATGCACATGGCAGCCTGCCTTTTCTATCTTGTTGAGATTGTTTCCGGATTCAATACCAAAGTAGTCAGAAATGACAACCGTGTTCTTTGTCGCAAAGGCTACGGTGAAACCACCAGTCTTCTTGATGTTTTCTGTTGTCTTGTGCTTTGCAAGAAACAATGTAATTGCTCCATAGTCACTCTGCTGTCCCCATGCCGCATTCATGCAGTTAGGCACACCATTTTCATCATAGGTGCCGATCATAAATACACCTTCAGGTGTGATAATCGATTGCTTTGCATCAAATGTTTTCAGCATTGTATTGTCCTCTCTTTCTTTGTGCAGATGGAATGATTTCCTCATGATAGAAATAATTGACAACAACAGGTGGTTCATGGATTCCACGTTGGATGGAGTCATCATTTCTTACATAGGGAAGTTGTTGTAAATCACAATATTGACGGGTATCCTCATCCAGCATTTTCCAGTATGACCTGTCTTTGTTTATATAGATGTCTTCATACAGGGAAACAAGATGTGGGTACTTCTCTTTGATATATTGCAGGATGACATGTTTATAATCACCTCTCAGGTTCAGATTCTCAAGCCAGATGAGGTTACACTTGTCCTTTGCCTTTTCCATAATGGCTTTGACATCGGTAATCTCTGGAAAGATGGGAGAAATGAAACATGTGGTACGGATACCAGCTTTATGGAATTGTTCCATAGCCGCAAATCGTTGTTCTATTGTCGAACCATTGTCCATGTCACTGCGGAAGTCTTCATCAAGGGTATTGATGGACCAGGACACCCTTGCCTCAGGAAAAGAAGCAATGAGATCTATGTCCCGCAGTATGAGGTCTGATTTGGTAGAAATACTGATCCTGCAGCCAGTGCCCTGCATTTCTTCAAGCAATTTCCTTGTACGACAATATGTTTCTTCCACTGGCTGGTAAGGATCAGTTACCGAACCAATGAACAATTCCTTTCCCCTGTACTTTTCTTTATGGGCTATAGGCTTCCAGTACTTCACATCCACAAATGTACCCCATGGTTCTGTGTGACCTGTAAATCGCTTCATGAATGAAGCATAACAATACTTACAGCCATGTGCACAGCCAACATAGGGATTGACCGAATAATCCGCTACCGGAAGATTTGACTTTGATAGAATTCCCCTGACCTGTATTTCATTGATATTCATCATTCATTCTCCAATGCCTTCAGCCAGGCTTCATGAAACATAGACAAGGACGCATAACGATCTTCTTTGTTTCTGGACAATGCCTTCTTTAATACTGCATATGCACCATCATTTAACACATAACAGGCAAGAAATCCCCCACCTCTATAGGTGGTGGGATGAATTGCTCCGGACCCGGTATTTCATATATCAAATGTAAAATTATTGA